>CALCQV010000141.1 GCA_937894795.1 uncultured Bacteroidales bacterium | reverse complement strand
CCATGATGAAAATACATCATGGAACCTACACCATCAAATCTGAATCCATCAAACTTGAATTCAGTCATCCAGTATTTTACATTCGACAAAAGAAATTGTATTACTTCAAGCTTTCCGTAATCAAATAACATTGAATCCCATTGGGGATGGATGCCTCGATCACCAGGGTGAAAATATTGATGATCTGATCCATCAAATTCGTTCAGGCCTTCAAGAATATTTTTTACAGTATGAGAATGCACAATATCCATTATAACTGCAATTCCCATATCATGGGCTGTTTGTATGAGATACTTTAGATCTTCAGGATCTCCAAATCGGGAGGAGGGAGCATAGAAATTTGAAACATGATATCCAAAGGACCCATAATAAGGGTGTTCCTGAACGGCCATAACCTGTATTGCATTGTATCCCAAGTCTTTAATCCAAGGCAATATATTTGCAGCAAATTCACGGTAGGTACCAACGCCTTCCTTTTCCTGAGCCATTCCAATATGGCATTCATATATATATAAACTCTTATCGGGAACAAGCTTAAAAGCCTTGTCTTTCCATTCAAATTCATTAAACCAGAGTTGGCCCGAGTAATTTTTAGTATCCTCGTCCTGAATGACTTTAGTAATATATGAAGGGATTCTGGGCAAAAATCCATTTGCAGCATCCACCCAAACTTTTATTTTACTTCCATGAGTAAATGTGTCCTTGTATTGATTAAAATCAAGGAAAATTTCCCAGATACCAAGATTATTTTTATGGAGTGGGTGAGACCTGTTATTCCAATTATTAAAGTCTCCGGTTAAAAACAGACCATAGGCTTCAGGTGCCCATTCACGGTAAGACCAACCATTTTTTTCGGTATCAAAGGTAATCCCGAAATAATGATATCCATTAGCGAACTCACTTAAAGAACCGGCTTTATGGTTTATTTCACCCAAACGCTGATAAAACCTTTCAATACGATTAATGACTTGATCAGTGGCAGGAGTGAGCCAGGGATCATTTTCAACGATAACGGGAATAGCTTTTTTCATTAATTGTATTTTAATGGATGCCAAACAAACAAATTTAAAAACAGTTCACAAAATTCAATAGAATAGATAGCAGCTATCAAATTTTATATAAAGATACGTCAACATGAAAATTTTCCTTAACGGTAATTAAAAAACTTTTATTGCATATTTATCTGAGAACTTTCATAAGTGTGAGAAGAAACACAGTAACTAACAGAATTAAGGAAAAGCTTCATGGATGGAGGGTAGTATTAATATTTCCTATTTGACATAATGCTAATTATACATCAATAGGGGATTAAAATGAAAGCCGGTTTTAGCCGGCTTCCGCATTCAATTGATTTTCTCGTATAATTACATATCCTGTAATTTGGAATTCACATCTTTAAGCTTGTCGTACATTCCTAAACGTGTGTAGATTTCTTTTAGCGCAAGTAAAGTACTTTTATCAGATGGATCTATTGATGTAGCTTTTTCCAAGAATGGTAAAGATTTCTGTAGAATACCATCAGCTTCTTTTTTCATTACATCGTAATTAGAGTCACCCAATTTGAGTTTATTTGCTTCATTCTGAATTTCAGCTGCCTGGTTAACATATAATGCACCTAGGTTATAGTTGGCTTCAAAGTAATCAGGTTTTAACTCTATGGCTTTTAAATAAGCTTTTTCAGCTTCTCCTTTATTACCCATCTGGTCGTATGATGCACCTACGGCATAGTGAATGGTAGGATTCAGTGGATCAGTTTTGACTGCTTCCTGTAAGTTAGCCATTGCTGCCTCGGTTTTACCTGAAGTCAGATAAAGATTGGTTTCAGTAATCAGGAGAGCAAAATCTTCAGGATATTTAACCCTACCTTGCTTAATTATTTCAAAAGCCTTAGTAGTATCCTTTTCAGCAAGATAAATATTTGATAACGAACTGTATATCAGAGGTTGAGGATAGTTTAACTCAATAATTTCCGTATAATGTTTGATAGCTTTGGGATAGTTTGCAGCATTTTCAGCAGAGAGACCTGCATTGAAGATTGCTAAAGTATCAACACTACCATAAGAGATTGAAACATCAGCTGCCCCTTCAAAATACTCAAGTGCTTTATTGTAGTTGGTATTTTTAAACTCCTCAACACCTTGGTTATATAACTGTTCACTAATCACCAGAAGATTCTGAATTACTTCAGTATAATATTCTTTCTTGGTATCAATTTTCATCATTTGCTGATATGATTGATAAGCTTTATTGAGCGCATCAGGATCAAGGCTCTTGTATTCAGGCTTATCACTCATGTGTATTTGAAGATAAATGTTACCTCTATAGAACCAGGTCTTCGGGTCATTCATGGTTGTTGGATCAGCAATTGTTGGCTCAATACTCTTTAGCGCTTTATCAAGCTGTCCTTTGCGCAGATAATTGAATGCATCAAGCCTTGCAGCTTTCTGTGCAGTTGCGGCTCCAATTGCAAACAGTAAAATAAAGAATACAGTCAGTTTTTTCATTGTTGTTTTTTCTATGGTTTTGCCTCAAAATGAGAGCTACAAAATTATGATGTTTATTTCTCTATTACAATTTCCCTGCCAAATTAATTGAAAGAAGAATAATTATTCATTATTAAGGCTTTAACTTTAATAGTTAACAGTCCAAATCCTAAGCTTCTTCTTCTTCTGACTCATCTTCTTCTGTTTGGTCTGATTCAGGATTAATATCCTGATCTGCATCATCATCTACCGGAAGTGTATCAAATTCATTTGCAATATCAACTTTGGATCCATCATCCTCATTTTCAGTTTCCATTGCTGCCTGTTCTGATGGATCTACTTCCACCTTTGTTACCGCAGCAATTGAATCATTATCGCGTAAATTGATAAGCCTTACTCCTTGTGTAGCTCGTCCCATCACTCTGAGATCTACCACAGCCAGTCGAATAATTAGCCCTGAACGGTTAATAATCATCAAATCGTCGTTGTCAGTTACTGATTCAATGGAAATGAGGTTTCCTGTTTTCTCAGTAATATTTATGGTTTTAACACCTTTCCCACCTCTTTTTGTAATTCTGTAATCTTCGAGTTTTGATCGTTTTCCATAGCCATTCTCTGAAACTACCAAAATATCAAAGCTATTATTCTCCATACAGATCATTCCAACCACTTCATCAGATTCATTATTGAGTGTAATACCTCTCACTCCTGATGCATTACGGCCCATAGGTCTTACATCAACTTCATTGAACCTGATGGCTCTCCCCGATTTTAGAGCCATGATAACTTCATTCTTGCCATCGGTTAGACGGGCTTCCAACAATTGGTCGTCTTCTCTGATGGTGATTGCATTTATTCCATTTTGTCGTGGACGGGAATAAGCTTCCAATGAAGTCTTTTTAATTATACCCTTTCTGGTGCAGAGTATAATATAGTTATCGTTGATATACGATTCGTCTTTAATACTTTTCAGGTTGATAAAGGCTCTGACCTTATCAGAAGGTTCAATATTTATCAAATTCTGAATTGCTCTGCCTTTTGATTGTTTAGTTCCCTCAGGGATTTCATACACCCTCAGCCAGAATGCTTTACCTTTTTCAGTAAAGAACAGCATATAGTTGTGCATTGAGGCTATATAAAGGTATTCAAGGAAGTCTTCATCCCTTATATCAGAGCCTTTTGCGCCACGCCCTCCCCTATTCTGCCGGCGATATTCACTGAGTGGAGTTCTCTTGATATAGCCCATGTGAGAAATAGTAATAACAACATCCTCATCTGCAATGGTGTCTTCAATTCTGAAATCATTAGGCGAGTATACTATCTGGGTTTTGGCTTCATCGCCATAATTGGATTTAATCTCCAGAAGTTCATTTTTGATGATCTCCATTCTAAGATTTTCATCTGCCAAAACAGACTTATAGTAGTCAATCATTTTCAGCAGTTCCTGATACTCTTCCTTAATTTTCTCACGTTCCAGTCCGGTGAGTCTTTGAAGGCGCATATCAAGTATAGCCCTGGCTTGGATTTCAGAAAGATTAAACGACTCAATCAATCCGTTGCGAGCTTCTTCAGGGGTTTTTGATGCTCTGATCAAGGAGATGACAGCATCCAGATTATCAAGGGCTATCAGTAATCCTTCAAGCACATGTGCTCTTTTCTCAGCTTCTCTAAGGTCAAATTGTGTTCTTCTAACAACTACATCATGCCTGTGTTCAACAAAATAATGTATTAATTGCTTCAGATTAAGCAACATAGGCCTGCCTTTAACGAGACAGATGTTGTTAACGCTAAAGGAAGTCTGCAGCTGTGTATATTGAAAGAGTTTATTAAGAACAACATTTGTAATGGCATCTTTTTTAAGCTCATAAACTATGCGCATGCCGGTCCTGTCTGATTCGTCCCTGATATCTGATATCCCATCAATCTTTTTATCATTGACAAGGTCGGCAGTCTTTTTAATCATATCAGATTTATTAACCTGATAAGGAATGGAAGTTACAATGATACTTTCACGGCCATGCTGGTCAGACTCAACTTTTGTTTCAGCCCGCATAACAATTCTACCTCTGCCGGTTTCATAGGCATCTTTAACACCATCATATCCATAAATTATACCACCGGTGGGGAAATCAGGAGCCTTGATGAATTTCATTAGCTCCGGGATGGAAATATCATGGTTTTCAATATAGGCAACTATTCCGTCAATTACCTCACTAAGGTTATGAGGAGGCATATTAGTTGCCATACCAACCGCAATACCTGAGGCACCGTTAATTAGCAATTGAGGAATTTTAGCAGGCAACACAGTTGGTTCTTCAAGCGTATCATCAAAGTTAAGCTGGAAATCAACTGTTTCTTTATTGATATCAGCCAACATCTCTTCTGCAATTTTCTGCAACCGGGCTTCAGTATACCTCATGGCCGCTGCGCTGTCACCGTCAATTGAGCCGAAGTTACCCTGGCCATCAACCAATGGGTATCTTAATGACCAGTCCTGGGCCATACGTACCATGGCATCATATACGGAAGAATCACCATGAGGGTGATATTTACCCAGCACCTCCCCTACTATTCTTGCACTTTTCTTATATGATCGGTTGGCTAAGACTCCCAACTCCTGCATTCCAAATAAAACTCGGCGATGTACGGGTTTTAATCCATCCCTTACATCGGGTAATGCACGTGCAACAATGACCGACATCGAATAATCGATATAGGCCGATTTCATCTGATTCTCAATGTTTACTCTAATTATCTTTTCGCCATTGGCATTGTTTTCCATTTTTCAGTCTTATTTAGTGAAATGAGCTCCTAAAAGGGGACACGAAGGTAAGGAATTTTACTTTAAGGTAGGCAGAAATAATGTTAGAAAAACGTAAAATTTGTCAGCTTTATCTTAATTTTTACAGATACGGCATTGTATTTGTGCCACAATTCAAAACTTTACTATTTTTGGTTGATCTCGGTTCATTTTTACACGCTATTAAAGCAACTATGTTTGTAAAATATTGTTTATTAGTCAGCCGTTAATATAGTAAGATATACAAGGAAGATAAAGAAATTTAGATATACATTAGATGGAAGCAAAGTTCTCACAACGAGTTAAAGATGTACTAACATTCAGTCGCGAAGAGTCACTTCGATTAGGCAATGATTACATAGGGGTTGAGCATCTCCTTCTCGGTATTATCCGCGAAGGGGAAGGCATGGCCATTCAGATATTAAATCTATTATCAGTCAATATCAGCGAAGTAAGGAAATCTATTGAAAAAGCAATTACCGTGTCAACAAAACACGACAAAATGGCAGAAAGTCTGCCATTGGTAAAACAAGCAGAAAGAGCACTGAAGCTCACCTATCTTGAAGCTAAGGTTTTCAATAGTGAGTTAATAGGTACAGAGCATGTTTTATTGGCCATTTTAAAAGATGAAGACAATCTGGTTTCACGTACTTTGATGAAATATGGGGTAGATTATGAAGCTGTAAGGGACGAGTTGAAGTCAATCATCAGCAACGATGAAAACATATCCTTTGATGCTCCAAAAGATGAATTACCGGGCAGTTCAGCCGATGATGATCCCGATGAAGGAAGAGGTTATGGTTCAAGTGTTCGCCGTCCCTCTGATTCGAAATCAAAGACTCCTGTACTTGATAATTTTGGCCGAGACCTAACCAAAGCAGGTGAAGAAGGCAGGCTTGACCCAATTGTTGGCCGTGAAAAGGAATTGGAACGTATAGCCCAGATCTTGTCACGCAGAAAAAAGAATAATCCAATTCTAATTGGTGAACCCGGTGTTGGTAAATCTGCTATAGCAGAAGGCCTAGCACTTAGAATCATTGCTCGAAAAGTGTCAAGAGTATTGTTTAATAAACGAATATTCACCCTGGATCTGGCTTCACTGGTTGCAGGTACCAAATACCGTGGACAGTTTGAAGAAAGAATGAAAGCCGTTCTTAATGAACTGGAGAAGAATCGTGATATCATTCTATTTATTGACGAAATCCATACTATTGTAGGCGCAGGTAACGCTTCAGGTTCACTGGATGCCTCAAATATGTTCAAACCGGCACTTGCCCGTGGTGAAATACAATGCATTGGTGCTACTACCCTTGATGAGTACAGGCAGTATATTGAAAAGGACGGTGCTCTGGAACGCAGGTTCCAAAAGATACTGGTGGATCCCACTTCTACTGAAGAGACTGTTGAGATACTCAACAATATCAAGGAAAAATATGAAGACCATCACTTGGTTCAATATACACCTGATGCAATTAAAGCCTGTGTTACACTGACAAACAGATATTTAACTGATAGGTATCTGCCTGATAAAGCCATTGATGCATTGGATGAAGCAGGTGCCCGCGTGCATATAACAAATATGCAGGTGCCTTCTGAAATTCTTGACCTTGAAAACAAGATTGAAGAAGTTAAGAAACTGAAAAATAAAGCAATTCATAGCCAAAAGTTTGAAGAGGCCGCCAAATATCGTGATAATGAACGTAAGCTGTTGATAGAGCTTGAAAATGCAAAGCGCCGCTGGGAGGAAGAATCTAAAATTCATCGTGTTCAGGTAAATGAAGATAATGTTGCTGAAGTGGTTGCCATGATGACCGGCGTACCTGTGCAAAGAATTGCACAAAATGAAAGCGAACGCCTCATTACTATGGAAGACGACTTGTCGGGTGCTGTGATTGGACAGGGTGATGCAATTAAAAAAGTGGTTAAAGCAATTCGCCGTAACCGTGCAGGGCTCAAGGATCCGAACAAACCCATAGGAACTTTTATCTTCCTTGGACCTACAGGTGTTGGTAAAACACATCTTGCCAAGGTTCTTGCCAAGTACCTCTTTGACTCAGAGGACGCCCTTGTACGTATTGATATGAGTGAATACATGGAGAAGTTTGCTGTATCAAGGCTCGTTGGAGCACCTCCGGGATATGTGGGTTATGAGGAAGGTGGCCAATTACCTGAAAAAGTTAGAAGAAAGCCTTATTCCATAGTATTGTTGGATGAAATTGAAAAGGCTCATCCTGACATTTTCCATATCCTTCTTCAGGTACTTGATGATGGTGTCCTTACTGATAGCCTCGGTCGAAAAGTTGATTTCAAGAACACTATAATCATAATGACATCCAATATTGGATCACGCCAGTTAAAGGATTTCGGACAGGGAGTAGGCTTTTCAACAAATGCCAAACTTTCAAATAGTTCAACATTTGCAACGGGTGTTATTGAAAATGCACTCAAAAGATCATTTGCTCCTGAATTCCTTAATCGTATTGATGATGTTATAATCTTTGATTCGCTTGAAAGAGAAGATATCCATAAGATTATTGATATTGAGATCAAGAGTCTTTTCAGTCGTATAGCTGAGATGGGTTACCAAATGTCGATCACTGAAGCAGCCAAAGACTTCATTGTTGAAAAGGGCTGGGATGCTCAATTTGGTGCCCGACCACTAAAACGTGCCATTCAGAAATATATTGAAGATGCCTTGGCTGAAGAGATTATCAAGTCAAAGATTACTGAAGGTGATGTTATTCTAATTGATTATGAATCAAATAATCCTGAACTTAAAATCTCTATTACCAGTCATTTGGCCAGTGAGGAGATTGCTCAGGGTAATTAATTTGCCCAATACCTATTGATGAAGAGGGTGGAGTTGAACTTCACTCTCTTTTTTTTGACCTCACCCATGATCAACCACTTCTGCTCCATATAAGGTGATGCAATGTGCCTTAATCTTAAATTCAACAGGTGGGTTATTCTATTTGTTATAGGTAATTTGCCCTACATTCATGGCAATGTACCGTATTCAGGTTGAATAGTTACTGGTTTATCAAAAGCCCATAAAATATACTGATTAATCTTATTTTGAGAGGATACAATTTAAGAAACCGGTTCTAATAGAAACAAGCATTCATTAGGGATTGATTTGTTTCAACTCCAGTATAACTCCAGTATAACTCCAGTACAAGTCGTGTTATTCTCATGTTTTACTGGAGCTATACTGGACCTGTACTGGACCTGTACTGGACTTGATAAAAAGAAAGCATTACCCGATGCTGATTGTATCAATACAATTAGTTACAAAAATCCACCTTAAGAATTGGGAAATAATCCCGGCAAGGACTGATATGAAATAGCCGGTACAACTATAAATACAGTATCACTGAGGAAAAATACAATATAGTTTTGTTGAATTCCCAATATGCCGGTATGATGAAGCAATATATCCTACTCATTGCAATGGCAATGTAATTGCCGGTTCACAATGATACTTGTACCGGTACTTCCTTGATTACAATCTATTGTTAAACTGAAAAATTACTGTTTTGCAATTTCAGCGCCAAATTGTTTAAGATTCAGACCATCGAAATCACCGGAGCTCATCATAAGAAGATTGGAGTTCCCGTCAACAATCTTTTCCAGGTATCCGGTCATTTCGCCGGCATTGGTAAACACACTGATATCAGATCTGCCAAAAGCTTCAATCACAAGTTCCTTATTGAAGAATGGCAATTTTTTAAGCTCCAATGCATGCTTGTTATAGTATACTATAGCAATATCAGCATTATTCATGCACCCGGCGTATTGTTTCAGGAATTCTGTGCTCAAGCTGCTGTAGGTATGCAATTCCATGCAAGCAATGAGTTTTCTTTCAGGAAATTGTGTTTTTACAGCTTCTATTGTAGCCTTAAGCTTTGATGGACTATGGGCAAAGTCCTTATAAACATTAATGGTGGGTGCTGATGCAATTAGCTCCAGTCGTTTTGATGCACCTTTAAAGGTACTTATTGACTTGTAGAAATCCTCCGGTTGAACTCCTATAGACTCCAAAACGCATTTAGCGCCTTCCAAATTCAGCATATTGTGTTTCCCAAACACCTTCATTGGTATTTCATTATTCAGCTGGTGTATATAACTAATTCCCTGTTTTATAGTGAATTGAGGCAAGTTATATGGCTTGAATGCAAAGGTTTTTGAAGTCCGCAACTGATCGGCAATTTCCGTTACATTTTCATCGTCGGCGCAATAGATCAGAGTACCATCATCCGGAATCATCCCGGCAAATATTCTGAACTGCTCCTTATAGTTTTCAAATGTTGGAAAAACATTGATATGATCCCAGGCAATTCCACTAATCAGGCCTATATGAGGTTGATAGAGGTGAAACTTAGGCCTTCGGTCAATGGCTGATGTGAGATATTCATCGCCTTCAAATACCATATATTTTGCATCATGTGATAACTTGACCATCACATCAAAACCTTCCAACTGGGCACCAACCATATAATCAGTTTCTATGCCCAAATCTTTCATCACGTGAAGAATCATGGCTGTTATGGTTGTTTTACCATGACTGCCTCCTATAACAATTCTAATTTTATCCTTTGATTGCTCATAGAGGTATTCAGGGTAAGAGAATATCTTAACACCTGATTGCCTGGCTTTAATGAGTTCAGGATTATCATTCTTTGCATGCATTCCAAGAATAACAGCATCAAGGTCAGGAGTAATATTTTCTGAATCCCATCCAATTTTTTCGGGTAATAAACCACATTTGTTAAGTCTTGTGAGTGCCGGTTCAAAAATTTCATCATCTGAGCCGGTTACCTGATATCCTTTATTATGAAGGGCAATAGCCAGATTATGCATGGCACTGCCTCCTATAGCAATAAAATGTACTCTCATTTTTGGAATTTTAGCTGATTGTTTAGGGTTTACGAAAGTACAAATTTTAAATCTCACATATCCCCTGCTGATTAAAAGAGTAAATAAACACGCCGCGATTACAGCGCTATTGCTAATGGATTGACCAACAAGTTTAATGGCTCTCAAATTGACCGAAGCAAGAAAATGATTTCACTAACAATAAGTACAGCTTAATCCTAGTTTTGTGTTTGTTGCCTATCTTTGTTGAATTATAGGATATTAATTGAAGCAGAAATGGAACATGGTATAAGTCGGGCAAACAAACTTAATGAACTGCTCAGCTCTATGTCGGCTGAGAAAGTGTTGGATTATATGTTTAAGTCGTTTAAGGGTAAAGTGGGTTTTTCAACCAGCCTTGGATTAGAAGATCAGGTTATAACGGGTATGTTGGCATCAATAGATACGAAAGCCTATGTTTTTACTTTAGATACCGGCAGGTTATTCCCTGAAACATACGATCTTCTGGATTTGACAGCTAAAAAGTACAGCATTAACATAAACGTTTTCTTTCCTGAAGCTACCAAGGTCCAGGATATGGTCAATTCTAAAGGTATCAATCTGTTTTATGACAGCATAGAGAACAGGAAATTGTGCTGTCACATCAGGAAGGTTGAACCCTTAGGAAGAGCATTCGCAGGTTTGGATGCATGGGTTTGTGGAATTAGACGAGGTCAGGCCCCTACCAGGAAAGATATGAAGATGGTTGAATGGGATAATAACAACGGTTTAATTAAAGTGAGTCCTCTCATTGACTGGAGTGAAAGTCAGGTTTGGGATTACATACACGCACACAATGTACCTTACAACAGGCTTCACGATAAAGGATTTCCAAGCATAGGTTGTCAACCATGCACCCGTGCAATCCTTGAGGGTGAGGATATCAGGGCAGGCCGTTGGTGGTGGGAAAATCCTGATAACCGCGAATGTGGACTGCACAAACGTTAACAGGTTGAGAATTTATCTCAATCAAGAGGTCTATTATCACCATAACGTACTTAT
>CALCQV010000140.1 GCA_937894795.1 uncultured Bacteroidales bacterium | reverse complement strand
GATCGGTTATGTGGTTGGGGCCATTGGAGCCATTGTCAATTATACCCATATAAGCATCTACTTTAGGATCATCAGGTATAGGCATCCCATAGGTGTTGATAATTACGATGGGCAGGTTTGATTCAACCAACAGGGGCTCAGGTATTACTTTCAGGACATCGTCAAAATACCATACAATGCCGGGTGTTGTTCCATGGAAATCATAGAAGATCACCATGGTGGTGAGGTTATCATAAAATAATCCAGAGAAGTCAAATTCCAGTTCGGTCCATTGCCCGGGCACAGGCGTTTTTTCTATTTCATGCCAGTAAGTATTGTTGGAATTCTGAAACTTCATGGTTACACTTCCTCCGGAGGCCGGTGCCAGTACTTTTAAACGGTAGCGTGGAACAGAGTCGAAGTTTACAGGTAAGGGTAACTGATAGCTGAAATTGTCCCATTGACTATCAATGGTAGTGACCTTAAAGCAGTTGGCCGAGGTATTGATGCCGGCAGGATATGGATTTGCCACCACTGCTGATGGACCGCCATATACTTCCCAGTTCTGGGTTATGCCATCCCAGTTGCTTATCGTGTCGTATGTTTGTCCACTAACGGTGTTGTTCATAAGCAGGATGACACCTAAGGACAAATATGTTGTAATTGTTTTGACAAGGCGGTTCATTTCTTACAGTGATTTAGTTAATGACAATATCTATTTAATGCTGATATTCAGCGTACTTTATGAAATGGGAGTCCTGAATTAGGATGATAAAGATAACCATACTTTCATTTGCCGGCAGGAATATTTTCGTTGACAGGAAGTGCAGGAACAACCCTGATAAAAGTTGGCAACAACCAGAAATGTTTAAGTTAAATTGATTGCCAATCAGCTCTTTAAATCGTATATTTGTAAATAAAACACTGGTACCATGAAGAGAATAATGTTGTTGACTGTTTTAATCCTTTTTACAGGAATAGTGTCAGCTCAGACATTCAAAAAGGGAAATCTGGTTGGCTTTCATATAGGCACGGTTAATTTGGCACCTAATGTAACGTATGAACAATGGGAGACATTTCTCAAGGACAAGGTGTTTGAGGCCTACAACAAGGAGTTTAAAGGCGAGATAATGGTTTATCTGGCTGATGGGGAACGGGGAAAATATGGGAATCATATTGGGCGTATAATGGTAATCAAATCGCTCAAAGTGAGAAACAAGTATTTCCCGGAACCCGGAAAGAGTTCTGAGTTATTCAGAACCAAGATGGAGCGCGTTCAACCTTTGGTGGATGAACTTGAAAAGCTGGGTACCTATGTTGAAGATCATTACACTGACTGGATTATTCGTTAATGAAATTCATCGGTTAGGCTTTTCTAAATAAGAACTGTAAGTGCCTGCTTGACAGTTTCATATAATTATCTGCACAGCGTAAGTTAAGGCAATAGCAGATTCGTTGAGCTGAATTGGCTCAATAGCTCAAAGTAATGGTAGCAGTGTGAAGTAGAATGGCAGATAATGGTAGAGGATATTCCCGGTTTCCTCAATAGCTGTTCTCTAAAGCCTACTTGCGCATATTAAGTTTACGCAGAGTCTCAATTGCTGCTTCCACGTGTTTCATGGCTGCATCAGCCTTTGTAGCTTGTTCAGGAGTAATATCCATAGGTGAATTACCTGTAGTCATCCTGTTTTTTAATTGGTTCCTTAATTTGTCCAGTTTATCGATATGCTTATCGAATGGATTGGTATAAAATCTGTTAAATTCGGCCATAATTTTTAATCTTTTTGATGAGTGCAAATATACGCTAAAGTTCTCATATATTTCGTATTTTAGTTACCTAAAAGTAATAAATGTAATGAAAAAACGACATATATTGATGTGTCTGCTGTTTGGATGGCTTAATATCACTGATGCACAGCAAATTCACGAAGACGAAAGATATTTTCCGGAAACTGATTCGCTGGTTCTGAATAACCTTTCACATTGGCAGGATGTTAAGTTTGGACTTCTGATGCACTGGGGTGCCTATAGCCAGTGGGGCATTGTGGAATCATGGTCTATTTGTCCGGAGGATGAAGGGTGGTGTGTTCGCAATATTACAGATTATGAGTCGTATGTACAGAATTATGAGGCTTTGAAGACTACATTCAACCCCGTTCAGTTTGATCCTGCTCCATGGGCTAAGGCTGCTCATGATGCGGGAATGAAATATATGGTTTTCACAACAAAGCATCATGACGGGTTTTGTATGTTTGATTCTAAATATACCGATTATAAGATCACTGATCAGGGATGCCCATATTCAGTGAATCAGAATGCCGATGTGGCAAAGGAGATATTCAATGCTTTCAGGGCTCAGGGATTTATGACAGGGGCTTATTTTTCAAAGCCAGACTGGCATTGCGATGACTATTGGTGGCCTAATTTCCCTCCACGGGATCGCAATGTAAATTATGATCCTGATGTGTATAAGGAGAAATGGGAGAAATATATTGAATTTACACATAACCAGGTTATGGAACTGATGACCGGGTATGGGAAGATGGATATACTATGGCTGGATGGGGGATGGGTTTCAAAGAAATCAAAGGATGATCTCAGGCAAGCCTATGAACGTCGTTTCAATGAAACAACAAGCGGTTATCTTAAAAATAATGTTATAAATCAGGATATACGAATGGATGACCTGGTGAAGAAGGTGAGGGAAGTTCAACCCGGCTTAATTGTTGTTGACCGCGCAGTATATGGGAAAAACCAAAATTATCTCACCCCTGAAAACAGGGTACCTGAAGCTACTTTGCCATATCCTTGGGAATCGTGTATTATTTCAGGTGGAGGTTGGGCCCATACTCCTGATGCAACCTATATGACCGGTCGGCAAGGCATTCATCTGCTGATTGATATAGTGGCTAAAGGAGGAAACCTATTGCTGAATATTGCTCCTACACCCCAGGGTACCTGGCAGGAGGGAGCCTATGATTTGCTGGCAGAGTATGCTGCATGGATGAAGGTAAATAGTGATGCTATCTACAATACACGTCCTCTGGCGCCTTACAAGGAAAACAATATCTGTATGACCTCCGGGAAAGATGGTAATATCTGGTTCCTGTACCTGGCTGCCGAGAATGAACAAGTGCCCCCATCAATTAAAATCAGTTCTCATAAACCGGCGAAGAATGCCATGATTACAATGCCGGGAGTTAAAGGCAAATTGAAATGGAAAGCGGTGGGTGATGGATTTGAAGTGATAATACCCGAACGTGTTCGGAATAACCCTCCCTGCAAATATGCATGGGTGTTTAAAGTGTCAGCGTTGGATTAATTTGTAACCTTCCCTCTTGTATGAAACGGAAATATTTTCTGGGTTGCTTGTTTTTACTGGAGTCGTTAATAGGTGTGGCCCAAAGTACTGGGTATGCCTTCCAAAATCCCAACTTGCCGGTTGAAAGCAGGATTGCTGATCTGTTATCACTGATGACGCCGGAGGAGAAGGTTTCTCAGTTGTTATATAACAGTCCGGCAATAGAACGGTTATCCATACCGGCATATAATTGGTGGAATGAAGGTTTACATGGAGTGGCAAGAGCCGGAAAGGCTACTGTATTCCCCCAGGCAATAGGCATGGCCGCAACCTTTGATACTGACCTGGTGTACAAGGTGGCAGATGCTATTTCAACTGAAGCCAGAGCTAAGTATAATGAGGCAATAAAGAAGGGTAACCGTTCACAATATATGGGATTGACCTTCTGGTCACCTAATGTGAATATTTTCCGTGATCCACGATGGGGCAGGGGGCAGGAGACTTATGGAGAAGATCCATACCTTTCAGGAAAGTTGGGTGCTGCATTTGTAAAGGGCTTGCAAGGTGACGATCCTCGATTTCTCAAAGCTGCAGCCTGTGTCAAACACTTTGCCGTGCATAGCGGCCCGGAAGAAACAAGACATGAGTTTAATGCAATACCATCAGAAACAGATTTACGTGAAAACTATCTGCCTGCTTTCAGGGAACTGGTGGATGCCGGTGTGGAGTCAGTTATGTGTGCCTACAACCGATTGTATGGTGAACCTTGCTGTGGCAGTGGTTTTCTTTTAAAGAATATACTCCGGAATGAATGGGGATTTAACGGACACATTGTTTCTGATTGCTGGGCTTTGGATGATATATGGGCCCGCCATAAAGTTGTGGCCACCAGAGAAGAGGCTGCTGCTATGGCAGCAACCGCCGGTGTTAACATGAACTGTGGTTATATCTATAAACATTTAATTGATGCTATCAATAAGGGGATGATACCTGAAAGCACACCTGATTCACTTCTGGCTCCTGTTCTGCGTACCCGCTTTCGACTGGGTTTGCTTGATCCAATAGAATCGATGCCATTTGGCAATATTGGTTCCGATAAGGTGAATTGCAAGGAGCATAAGGAATTGGCTTATGAAGCAGCTTGTAAATCAATGGTGTTGCTTCAGAATAAGAATAATCTCCTGCCGCTCAATAATAGGGCACTTTCAAATATACTCATTGCAGGGCCTGTTTCTGCCGATATCCAGGCAATGGTGGGCAATTACAATGGCTGGTCAGGCAATATTGTCACTTTTCTGGAAGGAATAATTGAAGCCGCTGATGCAGGAACAGCCATTGATCAAACACCGGGGTGCCTGATGACGGTTCCGGGCAATTACACCGGTTTCTGGCAAGCGGAAAATGCGGATGTTGTGATTGTTTGTCTGGGCAATACCAAGTTGATGGAAGGTGAAAATGGTGATGCGATGCTCAATAATGATGGTGGCGACAGAACCGATATCCGTTTGCCTGAAAGCCAACGCGAGTACATCAGAATTCTTAGGGAGAGGATACCAAACAAGCCAATTGTAGCAGTGATTACCGGTGGAAGCGCCATTGCTTTGCAGGAGGTGTTAGATGCTGCAGATGCTGTCATCATGTCGTGGTATCCTGGCGAGCAGGGTGGGAATGCACTGGCAGATATCATATTTGGTGATGTGAATCCTTCAGGCAGATTGCCAATAACATTATACGCCTCAGTTGATGATTTACCGCCTTTTGAAGATTATTCCATGAAAGGCAGAACTTATAAGTACTTTACCGGCAAACCGCTGTTCCCGTTTGGTTATGGTTTGAGCTATACCACCTTTGAATACACGCACATGGCTTTTGACCAGAAGAGTGAAATCAATGGTAAACAACTACAGTTCAAGGTAACGGTAAAGAATACCGGTAGCCATCCGGGAGAAGAAGTAGTGATGGTATATGCATCAAAAGCAATTGACTCATTGGGTGAATCTGGCCATAAAATACCATCTGTTGAAAAATCGTTGGTAGGATTTAAAAGAGTTTACCTTAATGCAGGAGAAGAGAAAGTAATTCCGATAGCTATTAATCTTATGGACATGTATCAGTGGGACACAGAAAACAAGGAATATTTTATATCCTCAGGTTCTTATTTTCTGCAGACGCAGCCATCATCAGGAGGTGGAGGCTTTGGCGTTTGGATTGATGCGCAATGAGATTATTGTAAAATTGATCAAATAATCCGCACTTCGGCGGGAATTGCAAATATTGAGGATTGGACTATCTACTTGTTTTTCCGGAATATACCTAACAGTTGACCAGCATTCAATTTTTTCTGATATTGCAGGGGAAAATCAATGCTATGTCAAAACGGGAATCAATAACACGTTATAGCCTAATAATCAAAAAGCTCAGAAAATATCCTGCTACTTTTGAAGAGATTTCTGATTATCTTGAGTTGCAGTCGGAATTGGAAGAATATGACTTCAATATTTCAAAACGTACTTTTCAGCGCGACCTTAATGATATAAGAGAGATATATAAGATAGATATACAATACGACCGCTCACAACAGGCCTATTATATCAGTGATGATGAGCAACCTGAAATAAATGAGCGTATATTGGAAGCTTTTGACACTTTCAATGCCCTGAATATGAGCGACCGACTTTCGAATGATATTCATTTTGAAAGAAGGAAATCACAGGGCACAGAATACCTTCAGGGTGTATTATACGCGATAAGAAACCGGGTGAAGCTGAACTTCAGGTACTCTTCGTTCTGGGAAGAAGCAAATTCAATCAGAATGGTTGAACCGTATGCCGTTAAGGAGTTCAGGAATCGCTGGTATTTGGTGGGGCTTGATCTGAAAGATAATAAAATAAAAACTTTCGGCCTTGACAGGATTAGTGACTTCAAAGTATCAAAGCAGAAATTTATCTATCCTGAAGGCTTTAATGTGAATGATCTCTACCGCCATTGTTTCGGTATAATCAGTCCTAATGCACCAAAACCATATAGTATTGAACTTTGGTTTAGTGCCGTTCAGGGCAGGTATATAAAATCACTTCCATTGCATGAATCTCAATTTATTATTAGTGACAATGAGGATGGATTGGTAATTGGTATGACACTTTACCTTACTTACGATTTTTTGATGGAATTGCTTTCTTATGGTGGTAATGTTAAAGTGTTAAAACCTGAAGAGCTCATAAAGCAGATCAGGAAAGCTCACGAAGAAGGATTTGCTATGTATGAGTAACGCTATGCAATGAAAGCACAAGGATAATTACTTTTAAAGGCTACATAACAGATTACTTTATAAGTTACTATATAGAAATGACCGGTTAAAATTGAATAGCTTCAAACTACTGTTATTATACATTTAATCTTTACACTATGGAAAGAAGTTTTTACAAAATGGGCGCAGTTATTGCTTTAATACTATGTATTTTTACCCAAAAATCTATGGCACAGGGTACTTCAATCATACAATTGCCGGCACCCGATAGAGCAGGAGGCAAGGCACTGATGGCTTGTTTAAATGTACGGAAGAGCTCCAGGGAATTCAGTTCTAAAGAAATCCCTATGCAGGAGTTGTCAAACATTCTTTGGGCTGCCAATGGCATAAACCGCGAAAAGGACGGTAAGCATACGGCACCCACTGCTATGAACCGGCAGAATATGGAGGTATATGTAATGTTGCCTGATGGAATATTCTTCTATAACGACCTGAACAATACTCTTGATTTGATTCAAGTTGGTAATCACATGAAGTCGGCAGGTATGCAGGACTTTGTTGCCAAGTCTATGCTCAATATAATAATTGTATCAGATATGAATAAGCTGGGAGATGGCGCAGCTGAGAAGAAGCTCGTCTATGCGGGCGTACATGCCGGTGCTATTATGCAGAACATATATCTGTATTGTGCTTCAGCTGATTTACATACAGTGGTCAGAGCATCATTTGATCAGAAAGTTTTAGCTGAATTGCTTAAATTGCCTGAGAATAAACAGATCATACTGGCACAAACGGTAGGATACTGATCATTAGGTTTCATCATCAGACATCAGCATCAAGATCGTCTGATTTCTTTTTTCTGGAATACTTCGTCTTGTCGGGGATTACTCTTGTTGTCAGTTTTGCACCTGATTTCAATTGTTCTTCACGTTTAATTTTTCTGATTTCCTTATGGATAGCCAGCTTCTTCTCTTTTTTCTTTCTATTTCGTTTATTCATTCTATAGAGGATGTGATTTACTATCAATGGCTGACCATGAATTTGAAGGGAATTGCATTACTGAAACAAAACTACTTAAAAAAACTTCAATATCTATGAAGAGTAGTGCCATGGAGATACTATTCTCTGGTCGTCAGCTTTCAAATATCAGAATTTATTTCCCTCTTTTCATTAGTCGCTGATGCGCGGATAAGCATGCTGATTTCATAAGGTTTTCAAGGACGCTTTTGAAGAGAATAATGAAAAAAAATAATTTCGGACAAAAATATCCTTTATTCAGGAAAATGTTTATTTTTGTAAAGTAATAAGCAGGATTATGTTTTCAAAAACTTGTGAATACAGTATACGGGCATTAATTTTTGTTGCTATGCAATCGAGCTTTCACAAAAGGGTCAGCTTGAATGACATTGCTCAGGAAATTAATTCACCGGTTTCATTTACAGCCAAGATACTTCAGAAACTGGTTAAAAGCGGACTTTTAAGTTCACTCAAAGGACCTACAGGAGGTTTTGTCATTAATGAGGCAAGAGCCGGAGAGATTACGCTAAGCCAGATAGTGTCGGCTATTGATGGAGATTCAATCTACAAAGGTTGTGGTCTGGGTTTGGAGAACTGTAATGAGCTCAGACCTTGCCCAGTGCATCATAAGTTTAAGATTGTCAGGGAAGAGTTGAGGGTAATGCTGGAGCAAACAACTCTTAAGGAATTGGCCAGTGGCATTCCTGATGGATTGACTTTTCTGAAAAGAGCTGAATGATTGAATTGAGGAAAGAAAGGATACTAATTCCAAATTGTAATGTTACACTTTCGACTTTAATAATGAAGTAGGAGCATCAATGGAATGGAATATAATTAATAAAATGAGTAATAAATTCAAAATTAGTGATATATGGAATGGACAAAAACAAGAAGTGTAGGATCATTTGTAGCCGATGATTATCGTGCTGCTTCTGTATTTCAGAAATATGGAATTGACTTTTGCTGCAGGGGAGGAGTTTCACTGGAAGAAGTTTCAACTTTGAATAACCTTGACCCAGAGAAATTATTATCAGAACTTAAAGAGGCTACTACAGTAACTGACAATGCACAAACAGATTTCAGGTCGTGGCCACTTGATCTCCTGGCTGATTATATTGAGAAAAAGCATCACAGATATATTGAGAAGGCAGTACCTGTTCTAAAAGTGTATCTTGATAAAATTTGTGAGGTGCACGGCAGTAACCATCCTGAACTGTTTCAGGTAAGAGAGGAATTCCTGATTTCAGCTTCTAATTTAGCTGCTCACATGAAAAAAGAAGAATTGGTACTCTTCCCTGCTATAAGGAAAATGGTGGCCGCCGGTGATAACAAGGCCGCATATTCACAACCGGGATTTGGAACAGTTATGAATCCAATACAAATGATGATGCAGGAACATGATGCCGAAGGTGAAAGATTCAGGACTATTGTTACATTGACTAACAACTACACCACACCTGAAGATGCTTGCAGAACGTATCAGGTCTCTTTTGCATTGCTGAAAGAGTTTGAAAGTGATCTTCACAAACATATACATTTGGAAAATAATATTCTATTCCCGAAATCCGTTGAATTGGAAAAATCATTTTCCGTTTAACTGATATTGATTTTCATTCGATTTTATTGATGATCTTCTAAGGAGTGTATTCCTGTTGTGATTGATGTTTCCCGGTATCCCTCAGATTTTTATTATATCTTTGTTTGAACAGAGATTTGAATAATGATACTCAAACAGATTTCCAGGGTCAAGGAATTGCTGCTCTACATCCTGATTTCCACTTCACCGATATCGGCATATAATCAGGTAACAGACACCATAGTGCAATTGCCTGAAGTAATTATCACTGATAGTGCTTTGCAGAAGAATATTCCGGTTATTCACTTAGAAAAGAGATCGATAGATCTGAATATATCACCTGATCTGGGGTCAATATTACGCCGGGAGAGCAATGTAAGCGGAATAAGAAGAGGTGGTTATGCCATTGATCCTGTGGTTAGAGGTTACCGTTACTCACAGATACGCGTGATTCTTGATGAAGGCATACATATTGAAGGAGGATGCCCAAACAGGATGGACCCGGTGTTATCACACCTGAATCCTGATGTTGTTAAGCGACTGGAGATAATAAAAGGCTCATATATGATGCAGTATGGGCCATCGGCTCTTGCAGGAATCAGGGTGATAAGCCGACCCGGATGGCAGGATTTCAATAAAGGATTCAATGCTCAGTCAAACGTTAGCTATGACGCTGGCCGCAATGGATACAGGCAATATATTGGTATGTCGGGTTCCAATAAAAAGATGTTAATCAATGTGTCGGGTGGGATAGCAAAAGCAGGTAACTATAAAGATGGCAACGGGACAGAGTGGAAGTCTTCTTATACAAAAAAGGACATATCGGCCGACGCAGGATATAAGCTTGGTAAAAACAGCATGCTTGTAATATCTTATAAAGGCTCTTTTACCGATGATGTGCTTTTCCCTGCACTTCCAATGGATGAGATTAGTGATAATACACACATAATATCCGGCTATTATAGTCACTTCAGCCCCCGTAGGTTAAATCAACGTTTGGAATTGTCTATCTGGCATACGCGGGTTAATCATTTGATGGACAACAGTAAAAGACCGCAGTATTCGCATGTTGTACCGCCATATCAGGGTATTATGCAGGCAACAGCACTGGTTAACACTTCCAGTATAGGTGGCAGGATTGCCATCGCTCGTACAATTGGCAATTTTTCACTGAGCAACGGAATTGATTTGCTGCGCATCAGCAAAGATGGAACACGTAATATGAGAATGATTATGATTATGGATGGTCAGGAATTCATTTCATCAAAATCATTCAATCTGTGGAATGACGCAATGCTGCTGAACTCCGGACTTTTTTCGGAATTAAAATATAACAAAGGAAAGTTTCAGGCCGGAGGTGTATTAAGAATTGACTATTATAAGTCACACTCCGCTGATACTCTGATACTGATTAAGGAGAATCAAAGCTGGTTCAATAGCAGCCCTGTGGAACACGTATTGTTGGGAGCTGTATTAAATGCATCCTATAGTATGAGAGAACATAGTTCGCTTGGGTTAGGAATTGCGTTCAGCCAAAGGGCACCCGATATGCAGGAGCGATACATTAAGTTCCTGGCTACCGGTTTTGACAAGTATGATTATCTGGGTAATCCTCAGCTCAGGCCGGAAACGAGCCTTCAGGCTGATATTATTGCAAACCATCAATTTAAAGATGTAAGTCTGCAATTGAATCTTTTTGCTTCACAAATAAAGGATTACATCACTGGTATGTTAATTTCACCATCCGTTGCAATGCCTGTAAGTATGGGAGCCCCGGGAGTAAAACAGTTCACCAATGTTGACAGAGCTTTTTTCACAGGCTTTGAAGCCGGCGGAGGAATGAAGGTGCTTGAGAATGGAATGCTTACTTTATCAGCTGGTTATACATATGCCTGGTTTCCAAGTGTTGTTAAAAACCTGATTCAGAATGGTCAGGTTATTGGCAGTACAATCATCTATAATGATCCACTCCCTGAGATCCCTGCATTAGATGCTGAAGTTCAGTTCAGCTATGATTTCACGGGAATAAAGCTTATGCCCTCAGTTTCATTCAGAGCGGTATCAGAACAGGCTATGGTTTCAGAATCAAATTATGAAGAAAAGACACCGGGATATTTTCTTACTGATATGTCGGTCTCTTATGCTCCATGCAAATACGCCACATTGACTGCAGGAAGTAATAATTTATTTGATGTTGCCTATTTCGACCATCTGAACAGAAGAATGTTGGGAAGTGATTACAAGCTTTATGAACCCGGAAGATCTTTTTATTTAATGATGAAGCTGAATTTTTAACGAAACTGTTACAATGAGATCGCACAACTTTAAATACATTTTATTTGTCGTAACCTGCATAGCTTCAATACAATTCTCTTGCAGTGAAAAGCAGCCGGATAAAGAACCTAACAAGCTCAGAATAGTATTTAAGCATCAGGTGGGTGGGCAGAACCTGAAAACAAATGAGTTGATTTATCGGAATGCTGCCGGAAACCCTTATGAAATAAGTGAAGTAATGTACTTCATTTCAGATCTTGTATTGTATCATTCTGATGGTTCAATAGTTAAGCCTGATGGATGGACCGATATTCATTATGTTGATTCCAGGATTCCTTCGACCATGGAATGGTTTTGTGGCAATGATTTCCCAACAGGGTATTACAATGGTATATCATTCACCTTTGGAATAAAGAGTGAGCGGAACAAGTCATTTATGTTTGTAAATCCACCAGAAGTGAACATGGCATGGCCTGAAGTCCTGGGTGGAGGTTATCATTATCTCATGATGAATGGATTTTGGAAAGATACGCTGGATGAGCGATTGCCCTTTAATTTTCATTTAGGAATTGGACAGATTTACGAAAACAATTCAGGACAGATTGCTGATATTACGGAATTTATTGATAATAGCTTCACTGTAGAACCAGATGGGGAGATATTTTATGTTGCAGAAGATGGCACTACTACCATTAACTTGATTATGGATATTAACAGCTGGTTTGAAACCCCTATAATTTACGATCACAACAGATTTGGCGGAGCGATTATGCAGAATCAGGAAGCAATGCATATAGGATGTATGAATGGAAGAGATGCATTTTATGTAACAAATTGATAATGTGTAAAGTAATATGAAAAAAGTGGAAGGTTGATTTACTGATGTAGAACATTTCCCCGCTCCGTGGCATTATTCCTTTTCGATATACAGTTAAGTGCTTGGAATCCATTTGTTAATCCAATTATTTTACCGAAGGAAGAACTCCTGATCCTGTGATATACAGCGCATTTGACTTAAATACCGGTTGAGAATATGCCCGGGTTGAATGCTTCTGGCACGCTATTTTAATACAAGTCAGCATACGATAAATGAGAAGTCGGATTGTATCGCTAAAAGCTGCCTCGTATGAAGATATTTCTAACATTAACACTTACATTACTCTCAATGATAATACTTTTTGGAGCATCTGTTGAGAAAGAGCCTGTTGATACACTTTCTTCAGTAATATCAAACAAACACATCACTATTTATACTTTTGAAATCAAACGGGACTCCATAAGCCAAAAAGCCGATGCTGATATAATCAACAATGATGAGATCAGTAATATTAACAGCAGCTACCTGAATTTCCGTTCACTTGAAAAAGGGCGTAGAATTTTAGAGAAAAAATATAATTTGTACACCTGATTTCTATTCACTTCACCTTTAATCCATTACTTATTTTATCTCAATATTTCACTGATATTGATTTTGGGTATCTTAAAAAAGTGTCCTGAATCATACAAATACAATGGACCATTCTCAGTATTGGAAGCAGCTATAAGGATTGTTATCCAATAAAAGCAATATGTTTCAAGAAATATTCATTTCAGAATTTCTAACGAGATGAAATATTTCGTATATTGTACATTCTGGCGGGATATCTGAATTCAATTGAAGATACTTGTGCAGAAATTTGTAATTCAATATTTATTAAAATCAAACATCATGTTATTAGACAACATTACAAAGTTGGTTCAGGAATTTGCTGATGATGCAATTATTAAGAACCCTTCGGTGCCGAATGAGAAAAATGAAGAGGCAATTAAGCAGACTGCTGCTTCGCTCATGAACCAGTTATCAGGCAAAAACTCATCTATAGACCTGGGGGCTATCAAAAAGTTTTTTGATAAAGATGACGACATCTCTCAAAATCCTGCGGTAGGCAAGATCACTGATGGAATAGCCGGTGATCTGATGAAAAAACTAGGCCTGGATGGAGCTGCTGCCACCGGCATAGTGAACAAAATTGTGCCTGTAATCCTTGATAAGATTAAGAACAAGACCAATGATCCGAAGGATAAGGATTTTGATCTGCAGGATATTATTGGTTCAATTGGAGGTCAGGGAAATATACTCAACACAATAAAGAATATATTTTCAGGTAAAAAATAAAATTAAGTTAAAGGTTATGGCAGTTCTTAAAGTAATTGAAATTCTCTCCTCTTCTGAAAAGAGCTGGGAAGAAGCAACTAAAGAAGCTGTAAAAGTCGCAGCAAAAACAGTAAAGGGTATTCGCTCAGTATACATTCAGGACATGAGTGCCGTGGTGAATGATGCCAAGGTTACAGAATTCAGGGTAACGGCTAAAATCACCTTTGAAGTATTGAGTTAAACTGCTTACTAAGAATTGACTTTAACACAAATACCCGGTAGAAGTAATTTTAGAAATGTTTCTAAAAATCCTTTACCGGGATGAGTTGTTTACCAACATTTCATTATTTGCTTACTAGTCTCACAAATTCTTCCGCTTGATTAAAGGCGCTAATAATTGTTTTAGCAGCATCCCCACCTATCATATCGGCGAAAGCAGGAGCATTCATACGTGAAATCCAGGTACTGCCATCTGACTTCTCATAGACTGAAAGACGGCATGGCAACATCGGCGAAGCACTGCGCAGATTGTCTTTTGAAAGGATTTGAAATGCCAGGCCGGGATTGCAAAGCTCAATAACTTTTACAGGTAATACCTCTTTACCATTCTTCTTCATGGTTTCCTGTAAATCATGGGTAATAGTTACTTTCCAGCCATTTTCAACAATGGCCTTTGAAAGAAGGTCGACTGTTTCAGAAAAACCATATTTGCTTTGACTTTCAATCATTACTGAATGATTTTCATTATTTGCATTTTGGGCAGTTGTCATAATTCCTGGAAATAGTATTAATAAAGCAAGCAGAAATTTAATTTTCATGGCAGTTTATTGTATTTGATAAATAGAAAAATTCGTTTGTTGGCCTATATAAACCACCTATATGTGTTAATGTTCAAATGATGGTTTAATGCAATAAATTATCACCAACAACTTGTTAATTTCTTTCCATTCATAGTTTGATTTCAGTACGAAGAAATCATTAATTTACAGGCAATTTTCTTCTACAAACCCCATTGCATTCAACCTAAAAAATCAAGTCGATGAAAAAAGCAATCTTTCTGGTAACACTTCTTATTAGTATCCTCATCTTCAGGGTTAATGATTCCTTAGGACAGGAGTTTATGCCCTTCACACAAAGTAATTATGCGGGGGTAAGTGGTCTTGCTATTCAACCTGCATCCATTGCCGATTCAAGGTATAATTTCGATATGGTGTTATTTGGAGGCGATTTCTCTGCTTCCAACAATTTTCTTGCTATCAGGAGGGAAGCCATTTTCAGGCCTTCACTGTGGGAAGAGGAACAATTCGGAAACGATTATATTTATCAGCATTACAATGGTGAAGATAAAACAGGTTTGATAAAAGCCGTTATGTTTATGCCGTCTTTTATGGTCAACTTGTCAGATTATAGTGCACTTGCCGTTTCTATGCGAATCAGAGGTGTATCTAATTTTGATAATGTTACTGAGGACTTCGCCCGTCTTTTAGCTGAGAATTTTGATTATGCACCACTGATAAATAGAACATTAACCAATGAGAACCTGAGCATACAGGCAAGCATCTGGTCAGAGTTTGGTGTAACCTATGCGAATGTCATCCCTCTGAAGTCAGAAAAGCATTTCCTGAAAGGCGGACTTACGCTTAAATACTTGCAGGGTATTGCTGCAGGATATGTTTTTGTCAATAACCTTAGTTTCCGTCTTGATGGGCAGGATACTCTTTCACTCTTCCAGAGTGATTTTAATTATGGGCTTTCAGGAAATTTGGACAGTGAAGATTTTGATCCATTCGATTATATTTCTGATCCCGGAATTGGAATGGATTTAGGATTTGTCTACGAATACAGGCCCAATATTGAGAACCATAAATATAATATGGATGGGCGCAAGGGTTTGCTTCGACCTGACCAGGATAAGTATTTGTTAAGAATAGGAGTTTCATTGCTTGATTTGGGCAGGGTTAAATATACCAAGGGATTTAACAGCCAAGACTTTAAAGCCGATGTAAGGAATTGGGATTTAACACAGGTAGAAATTGAAAGTGTTAAAGATTTAAATGATACATTAATTAACAGGTTCGGACTATCTGCCGGAGTGCATGAAACTTTCCTTATGCGCATGCCCACTGCATTAAGTATTCAGGCTGATTATAATATCGGTAAGGGTTTCTATGTTAATTTCAGCCCATACCTGGCACTGAGAAGAAGTACTGACATTGTAAGTAAAACACACAATTATACATCATTCAGCCTTACACCCCGATATGATCATAAGTGGTTTGGTGCTGCATTGCCCATGCAAGCTGATGAGTTTGGAAGGTTCAGAGCCGGAATGGCTTTAAGATTGGGGCCGGTATGGATAGGTTCAAATAGCATAATTACCAATAACCTCGCATCGAAGACTTTTAATGCAGATGCCTATGTTATGCTTAAAATTCCGATTTTCAGACATGTAGAGCGCGACAGGGATAAAGATGAGATTAGCGATAAACTGGATATGTGTCCTGATGTTCCGGGAATTTGGGAACAGAAAGGATGTCCTGACTCTGATGGCGACGGAATTACAGACGATAAGGACGAATGTCCGTCAGAAAAGGGATTGGTTGAGTTAAATGGATGCCCTGACAGGGATGGTGACGGCATTGCCGATAAGAACGACAAATGTCCGGATTATGCCGGTCCTGAAGCATTGGGTGGATGCCCCGATGCCGATGGGGATGGTATTATAGATCCATTGGATGAGTGCCCTGATCAACCAGGCACTGAGAAAATGAAAGGATGTCCTGACAGAGACGGTGATGGCATAAAAGATAGTGATGACAAATGTCCTGATCAGGCAGGTAAGCCTGAATATGATGGATGTCCATTTGCCGACTATGATAAGGATGGTATAGCAGATGAACTGGACAAATGCCCGGCAACTGCCGGCCCCGCTGAGTTTGATGGCTGTCCGGATACCGATGGTGATGGTATTCACGATGGTATAGACCTATGCCCCTATACTGCGGGAGTTAAAGAGAACAATGGTTGCCCTGAAATAAAGAAGGAAGAGAAAGCCATTATTGACAGAGCATTCTCCAACCTGGAATTTGAAACCGGTAAAGCTGTAATCAAGGCAGTTTCCTATGCTTCATTAAATGAGTTGGCACAGCTCTTGAAAACTAAGGAAGGTTGGAAAGTACTACTTTCAGGCCATACCGATAATACCGGTACTCCTGCCGGGAATATGGAACTTTCAAAGAACAGAGCCCAGGCAGTTAAGGATTATCTTATTGGTCAAGGCGTTCCTGAGTTTAAAATTAAAGCGGAGTGGTTCGGACAGGAAATGCCAATTGCTGACAATAAAACATCTGCCGGACGACAGAAAAACAGACGCGTTGAAATGAAGATAGTTTTTGAATAATCATTGTCATTTGAATAAGCACTGTCAGATATAAATTTGACGATTAAAAATTGAGTGCTATGTATCTGGAGTTTACATTTCCGTTGACATAGCACTCAATTTTTTTTATTACCTGTATAAGTAGGAGATGAAACTTTTTATTCTTTGATTATTTTCCTGTATTCCGGATTATCATTATGAATTAACTTGACCAGGTAGAGGCCGGAGGCAAAATGATGTGTATCAATAGTTCCTCTTTCAGTTATATTGCCTTCTGCAACAAGGGAGCCGGTTGAATTGTAAATCCAATAACTTAATTCATCAACATTTCCTTTTTTCTCTATAATGAGATCATATGTGACAGGATTCGGATATATTGCTATAGAATTTGCGGAATTAGGCAAATTGATATCTGATACTATCACGTGAAGGATGTTTGAAGGATCAGAACTGCAAGAATTCAATGTTACGATAGTGTAATAGTCACCATCCCAGGTTACAACATAGCTTGGGGAGATAGCTCCGGGTATCAGACCATTCTCATCATACCATTGGTTGCCTGAAGGTGCATCAGAAAATAGGTCATGCCCATTTTGCGTAATTACAGGAGTTACTGGTTTTGGGTTAACTGTTATGGGAAGTGACGATTCTTCTCCACTACCACAATCATTTACACCACAAACGGTAATATTGCCGTTATCGGCAGACATAAAATCGACAGTAATACTGTTTGTTGAGCTGTTCATTACTGCTCCCGGGGGTAAGGTCCATAAGTAGGATGTAGCATTGGGTATCTCAGAAACAAAATAAACAACACCACTCTGACCTTCACATACAGATGTTGGTCCATCTATTATTCCGGCTTCAAAAGGTAGTTGAGAAATTATGACAGGAATTGAGGAGGGCGTTCCATTCCCATAAGCATTGATGCCGTATACACTTATTTCACCGGAACTTGCTGATGAGCCAAAGTCAATATATATACTGTTGGTATTGCTACTGCCTGTTGAACCGGCAGGAATTGTCCACACATAGGATGTGGCATTCAAGATTGGATCAATGCTATAAAGTACTTGTGTTTGTCCTTGACAGACGTTGGTAGGTCCGGTTATTGCCGATGCCGGTTCCGGTGAAGATGTATTTATGAGAGGGGAGGACCACAAACCACGTCCAAAGGTACCGGCACGCAAAACATCATATTCTTGTCCGTCAGGATCATAATATATTTCAAGCTCGGTAATCCAGACAGCAGCCGGTAATCCATCAGAATATTGAATCCATTGGGTATTTACACTATCACGATAAAAAACACCAATATCCGTACCCAAGTATAAGCCCTCACTGCTATTATGATAACACACAAGAGTATGCATCTGAACATCAGGTAGATTCAAGGTGAGATCTGTCCATGATTGTCCTTTATTGACTGATTTATATACGTGATTTTGCTGAACGAGGTATACAATGTTTTCGTCAAGCGGATTTGTTTCAATAGCTGTAATAATATTCGATAATGGCAAAGTTGCAGTAAGGTCTGTCCATGTTACAGTAGTGCCTTTTATATTGTCACTCCGGTAAAGGGTATTGTCATTTGCAGCATAGAGAATATTGGTGTTAGCGTATGATTGTGCCATCTGGTCAAAATTGTCTACATTCAGATTTGATATTTTTGTCCATATGACATTTGCAGTATTAGCCGTCTTGATGTTGGTGCTGCGCCATATATTATCATATCCAATAAACATAATATTTCCATCATTATGGTCAATTAGAAAAGGAGTAACCCATGCACCACTTTCATTAATACCGTTCACGTCTTCACCGGCAATTACGCCGTCATAACCAAGATTGGGATGACGATAAACAGGGCCATAATAGAGAGTTGAGTAACTGTAGGTATTGTCAGTAGGATCGTATGCGCATTCCATTCCATCCCCACCATTAAGATTAGCCCAATCAGTTCCGATATATGTAGATGTCCCATTATCCTGGTAACCATTGATTACAAAATCTTTATTTGTAGCACTTTGACCTATTTTATATGCCTGGCTTATAATGAGGCCATTGCTGATTTCTGTCCACGATGTGCCGCCGTTGTCTGTCCAATAAACACCACCGTCATTCCCGGCAAACATTCTGTTATTAATTGGATTATATTCCAAAACGTGCAGATCAGCATGAACAGAGGGTACACCGCAGTCACCCCACCAATGAGAGTTAATGGACCAGGTAATTCCGCCATCTTGTGATTTAAAGCAGTTAACACCGCCACCATATATAATATCAGCATTTAAAGGATCGGCTGCAATATCCAGATCGTACCATGCCTGGCCTCCGTCACCGCCATCACAATTCCAGCTCATAATATTTGGAGTTGTTGATTGTACTGTAAAAGATAGCCCATTATCTGTGGAACGATAGACTCCTTTAAAGGAATCACTGTTGGTAATCCAGAAATACACTATTGATGGATTAGCAGGGGATACTGCTATTGCCCCCCGGTATGCAGTTGGTAATCCATTGGTTATTTGACTAAAAGATACTCCATTGTCGGTTGATCTGTAAAAGTTTCCATTACGGGTTGCATAAACGATATTTGGATCACCAGGTTTTAGTACAACATCCTTAAAATTGCCGGTAGCAACGTTTGCCCAGGTTAATCCACCATCTATTGTCCGGAAAAGTCCACTGCTCGTAGCCGCGATCAATATTAGGGGGTTTGTTGGATGGATTGCCATTTTGCCCACAGTGGCAGTTGTCATGTTAACATTTGATGGTTGGAATGACAAGCCACCATTTTCACTTTTCCAGACTCCTGCACCGGGCGCATCTCCATGATCGCGGTCACCAGTGCCAATATAAACGATATCAGGATTGGAATAATCAACTATAATGGAAGATATTCCAAGTGTCGGCATTGCGTCTGTCAGACATGTCCATGTGCTACCGCCATCATAGGTTACCCATAAGCCACCGGCAGGTGCACCTGCATAAATGGTATTTGGATCAGTAGGGTGGAATCCTATGGCATTTACTCTTCCCAAACCACGATATCCGTCATAACCTGAGGGAACATTTACAGGGCCGAGAGAAGTCCATGATCCGCTTGCTTGTGTTGATCGTGTGCCCGAACTGTTGCTGCCTGATTTAAGATCAGATGAATTCAGATTGTTATTAGCCAGTAATTTTAATGCATTGATATTACGTTGTGGAGAAGGCTTAATCCCTTCAGGTGATACTTGCCGGCCCATCCAATACTCCCATCTTTTGAAGGCTTTGAATCCATTGCCTCTTGTCATTTCACGATTCTCCCAATAAGCATTAAATGCCTTTTGTGTCTCAAAGAAATTGGCATCAGGATCAAGCATCATATCAATCCAATATGGATGTGCCTTATAGTCCTTTAGCGTATCCTGGCTATAAACTGAGACTTGTGTTAGAATTATTACAATGAAGAGAGAAGTTGCGGATAAAATTTTCATCGTGGAAAGTTATAGATTATATAAAATATTAGGATTACCGAAAGCTTTTCATTAATCATGAAACCTTTAATTAAGTAACACCATAAAGCATAAAAAATGACGATTTCAGGATAAAATTAATTAAAAGTGACAATGTGATATATTTAATACCTGATTGAATATCCGCAATTTCAGAAAATTGTTCTGTTGCAAATTTGCTTATAGCTACAGAATTTACAGTGCTTAATATCCATTTGGTAAAAATCAATTGATGGATTGAATATTTCTTTTAATAGTGATTTTAGACATGATTCAAAGTCACTAGTGCTCACATTAGAGTTAAGCGACATAAATCCCTTTCCCAGAGATCTGAATGATATTATACCCGGCATAATTTCTATGCCATTGCTAATTGGATCAGATTGAATTATGTATTTATAGAATGAAAGCTGAAGTTGTTTATCCATCGATCTTTCCGGATCAAAAAGGTCATCGGCAGATTCAACTTTCAGATCTCTGTCATCCACCTTGCCTGTTTTGTAATCAATCAATCGTAAATTGCCTTTATAAATGTCTATTCTGTCAATCATTCCATATAGGCTTACCACTACCTGAGGCAGGCCGGAAACGTCAATAGATAATTCCCTGATAACCTTGTATTCGATTCCCGCAATTACCGGTGCCGATGCTGCTTTTATTCCTTTCAGCTCATCTTCAAGAAAACGACGCAGCCATGTTTCTGCAACCTTTATGAACAATAGATTCCTGCCGGAATCAATTTTAAGTTCCGGTAAATGGAAACGGGTTTTCACGGCAACAAGTGATTCAACTTGTTTGAGTGCTGATAGGAGAGTCATTTCATCCTGGGTTTTACCCACTTTAGGTTCATAAAGATCCTGTAGTATGGCATGAAGAATAGTACCAATGCTTCTGGCTGAAATATCTTCTTCCACCTCTTCTGTTTCTTCAAGTCCCAACACATAGGAGTAATAAAACGACAGGGGACAATTGATATATTTTTTAAGTGATGAAAAGGAAATTCCCCTGGATACTTTTTCATGAAGTCGCTGTAGGATTGACTCATCTTTTCTGATGACTATTGGTTTTGCAGTATTTGATCCCCTGTTTTCAGAGAAGTTCAAATTCTTGATTGCCAATCCCCTGGATGGGAGTTCCCATTCAAGTTGTTGAATAAGCCGACTTTTTTCTCCCCCTCCAAGTTTATTATCATCTTCATTATACACTAACCATGCCTTGTTGCACCGTTGTAACAAATGATAGAAATGATAAGCAAATACAGCCTGTCGTTCATGGTGTGTCGGTAAACCGAACTGCAGTCGGATATCGAATGGGATGAATGATTTATTGGATTTGGATGATGGAAGGATATCTTCGTTAACAGATATCAATATTATATTTTCAAAGTCGAGTACTCTTGTCTCTAACATTCCCATTATCTGAATTCCCTGCAGAGGTTCACCATAAAATGGGACCTTTGTACCGTTAGCGATCTCCCGAAAGAAATTATGAAGTGTTAAGAGAGATTCTATATGAATTTCTTCACTTACGAGACACACTTCCAATTTTTTGATTTTATCATAGAGGCAATACAGTACTTCAGTATCTGTTGAAGCATTCTCTTCATTAATATATGTTTTCCTTAGCAGTTCCAGTATCCTGCTAATGGAAGAAAGCAAAGAAACAGCACTAGATTGTTTGGCAAAGAGGATGTTCAGAACTAGCAGCGTTTCATCTCTGAGTATATTGCTTGCATTTTCATCAACGCTGACCTCATTATTCTGATCTGGAGTCTGCTTATAGGCTTCTTCCAGAGCTGTTATTTCAGAAAGGGTGATATAGGAGTAATTATTTTTCTTTATTGCATTAATAAGGCTTTTAATGATGGAAGAGTCAATAATTCTGGTTAAGAAATTATTCTTTAGAGCGCGAGTTACATCCCCGTGATAGAAAGAGGGGATTCCGGATGATCCATATATGGCATTAACATGTAACTGAAAGATACTGTCGGCCAGAGCATAGAGCGGAGCCTGAGGAAGCGGATAGCCCATTGTAACATTGAACTTGTTGAGCTCAGTAGGCAATGAATTCAGCAATGGTAACAACATCGACTCATCAGCAAGTACTACAGCGGTATTATGATGTTGATCTTCGGGTATTGAGCTTAATATTTTTCCTGCGATACGAGCCTGCCCTGTATTCCCTGGGATTCCGACCGTATAGACATTGCGGTCTTTTCTTATAAACTCGTTAGTTACATTCTTAAAATCACCCAAGCCTTTATCAGATTGGTATTTTCTAAGGAATAAACCTGCTTCCATAAGCGGATTGCTGAGATAATACTCTTCAGCATCAAAGATGATCTCAGCTTTATTTTCCTTTACCAGGTATTTGAGCATGATAATTTGTGCCGGTGTAAGTGCATTGAAGCCGGCAAAGATTACCTTCTTCCAGGGTATTGAGTTCAGATAGTGAAAGGGATTTTCAGCAATTATACGGCATGCCAATCCTTGATAAGCACTGCTTTTTGCCAGCAGCATCTCCTTTAAATTAATATAATGATCAGCCAGAGATTCAAAGAAGCGGATATAATTACTTTCAAATTCAGTTTGAGCTTTACCCGGTTCCCATACGTCAATCTCCTTGGCTTCACTTATATAATGGAATAGAGATCCGGCATCTGACAAGTATTGGTCAACCTCTTCAAAATCTCTTAATATCTCAGTTCCCCAACTCATAAAATTGTCGAATGAAACTGGATTTGAATTGATAATGCAGTGTGCCTTATAAAGTGTTGCCAATAAGGTGACATTATCAACTTCTTTCAATTTGCTAATGCTAAAAACAAAGTCCTCAATCGATAAGATCTGTGGCATCCAACGAGGTTTGCCGTTTGTTGGGATTAGTTTTCTTTTGAGGAAAAGACCCGCTCGACGATTTGGGAATACAATACAAAGCTCATTCCCTTTGTATGATTCCTCATTAATGTGATCGGCAAGGGTGTCTATAAATGATTTCATATTCTTTAAGGCTATTGCCAGCACTTATGGGGTGCTGACTTTTATTGTATACTAAATTAGACTTAAAAGTTAAAGTCTTTGATTTAAAGAATAATTTTTGATGCAATGTCGCCAGCTTCCTTAAGGCTTTTTAATTTGCCGGCGTCTGCAAATAAATCACTCTCATCAATATAACCGCCTATTCTATGACTTTTTCCAATTTCGAGATATGCTTCAATGATTGAGAACACCTCTCTATTGTCGAGTAGGGGCAACAATTCGGGACTAATTACATGTATGCCACTGAATGCAAAGGGTTGAGGTGGATTTTCAGTAAAACGAACAATTTTACGTAATCCCTTTTCTATATTTTGCCATTCAGTCAATTGTAATAATTCATCGAAAAGCAGGTAGCGTGATGATTCTCTTCTGCGCACAACCAAGGTTGCAAGATTGCCTGAAAACAGATGGAAGTCATAGAGTCTTGTAAGGTCAATATCACCAACTATATCAGCATTATAAACCAGAAAAGGATTCCCATCATCAAAGAAATAGGCAGCTTTCCTAATGCCACCGCCTGTATCAAGCAACTTTTCCCGCTCATCTGAAAATACTATTGAACACCCAAAGTTGTCATTTGCCGAAAGGTATTCCATGATCATATCGGCAAAGTGATGAACATTGATAATCAATTGATTAAATCCATGTTTTTTCAACTTGCGAATAGCGAACTCAAGCAGAGTATAGGGGCCGGCTTGTAAAAGTGCTTTGGGCTTAATATTAGTCAGGGGTTGCAAGCGTGTACCAAGCCCGGCTGCAAGAATCATGGCTTTCATTCGTCGAACAGGTCTTTGAGTTTGTAATTCTTGTAGTAATTTCTAAAGAGAACTTTTTTCAACTCTCTGTAAATGAGTAATTCAGTGATAACTTCAGATTTGGTAAACTCAGGATGCTCCTCCCATGCTTTAATAATTTCAGTTTCATCAATATCTACCTGATAGAGTAACGCGCTCAGTTTTTGAACATTAATCGCGAGCAACGATTCGATATGTGCCCCAACATGCCTAAACAGGTCCTGGTATACCATATTGAAGTCAAGTGGGAAGTCGATGTCGAGGCCAAACATCTGAAAGTCCTTCCTGACTTGTTGAACTGTTTGTTTGATTACCATCACATCTGACTTATGTGGTTCTATTTCAAATGGTTCTATCATAACTTTCAAGTAAATTTGTACTAGGGGAGTTATAAGGTCAATCTATAGGTTTTGGTTTACACACCTTTCTTTCTTTTTTAACTTTTGCACCACATTTCTTGCATTCAAATTTTGGATCAGGTGTATCACGTTCACCTTTTTGACCTTTCTCACACATTGTTTTCGACATATCGCAATCAATTAAGTAAATTACCAATTAGCTTTCTCTGTATGCTCAGGTACAATATTTAATCCAAACTTATCATTCAGATGTTCAGCCAGTCGCTCTGCGGAATAAACGGAACGATGTCGCCCACCGGTGCAGCCAAAGTTGATCATTAAATTTGTGAAACCCCGTTCATTGTAATTCTTAACTGCTGCATCAACCAAATTATAGACGTTCTCAAGAAAATGACTCAATTCAGGATATGTCTTCAAATAGTTAATTACGGGTTGATCGAGACCTGACTGATTTTGATATTCAGCTAATCTACCTGGATTTGGCAATGCACGGCAATCGAAAACGAATCCACCTCCATTACCCGAATTGTCTTTGGGTATACCATTCCTGTAAGAAAAGCTGGTAATTCGAACCGTCAGATTTTGAGGTTTTGGCATTGAGAGATTCTTGTTTTCAATGGCCGCTTTCAATATTTTAACTAGTTCCGGAAGGTGAAGATTAAAAGAAGGCTGTGAGAACAAATACTCAAGGTTGCCAAGTGCGTATGGGATACTCTGAAGAAAGTGTTCCTTTTTCTGGTAAAATCCTCTAAATCCGTAGGCTCCTAATGCCTGAAGGATGCGCATGAGAATAAAACCATCAAAGTATTTTAAGAAGTGTGATTCTTTAAAATCCTCTGTTAATTGTGATTTTGTACGTTTATTCTCATTAATGATTCTCCTTAATTGTTGGAGATATACATCTACAAGTTGATTTCTAAAGGAAGGAGGCAAGTTTGCCTTCGCATCATATAGCAGTGAAGCAAGATCATACTGCAAAGGACCTGAGCGGCCACCCTGATAATCAATAAAGAAGGGACTCCCATTGCGTATCATTATATTCCGGGACTGGAAATCGCGGAACATGAATGCCCCAGAATCTGCTTCCATAAGGAAACTCACTAAAGTTTCAAAGTCATCCTCCAAGGCCTGCTCATCAAATACAATTCCCGACAGTCTGGCAAAATAATACTTAAAGTAATTGAGATCCCACATCATACTTTGGCGGTCGAAATACTTCCTTGGATAACAATATGAATGATCTAGTCCTTCAATACCCTTGACCTGGAAAGATGGTAACCAATTTACTGCTTCAGTATAATACCTGACAACCTCATCACTAAGTCCTTGTGTTGTGAGAAGTGAGAATAGTGTATCATCCCCAAGATCTGACTGTAGGTATGCTTTTTTGTCAGTGCTCACCATCAGAACTTCCGGTACAGGAAGTCCATGATGATTGAAGTGTTGGCTGAAATAGAAAAATGCTTCATTCTCTTTAACAGAGGTATTAATTGCTCCAATCAGAGTGGAGCCGTTTTTCGATATCCTGAAGTATGACCTGTCAGATCCTGAAGCCGGAAGTGCAACAACTTTATCAGGAAAATTACCTGTAAAAGATTTATATAATTCAGTAAGTAAGGATTCAGCAGATAGCATTATGGTTAAAGCTTTAATGCAAATTTAGTTAAAAGCCATGAGCTTATTGTAAAAGGTGGATTAATCTTTATTGGTAACTAATCAATTTTGACTTATCTTTGTTAAAGGAGGCTTGAACAAATCATTAATAAATATATGGATACAAAAGCAATTGAAATTCTAAAAACCGCTATACTGATGGAGCGGAGAGGTGCCGCATTTTATAAGCAGGTTGCCGATCAGTCAGCCAATGCTGAAGTGAAGAAAATATTTTCATTAATGGCTGAAGAAGAAATGACACATATTAAGTTTCTCTCTGACCAATACCTTAATTACACTAAAGGAAAAGCTTTTGAGAAAGTTGTTCCTGAAGTTCAAAATGGTGTAGCTGAATTAATCCTAACAGATAAAGTAAAAAAGGAGATTTCTGCAGCAGGGTACGAGGCTGCCGCTATATCAGCCGCCATTGATATGGAGAATAAGGCTATTGAGGTTTATTCCAAAAGAGCTGTTGAAGCAACAGATGAAAATGAAAAATCATTGTACAAATGGCTTGCAGAATGGGAGCAGGGCCATCATAAAATTCTTCATCAGTTGAATGAGCAGTTGAAAGAAGATATATGGTACGATAACCAATTCTGGCCGTTTTAGGAAAAGGTTACATTAATATTGTTTAACAAGGTGTTAGGCCGGTTTTTTCAGATTAAGCAATGATATCAGCATTGTAGAAATCAATATGCCTCCAGTAATACCATGTGCGCCATTGATTTGATATCCTGCAAATACCAGGACCGGAATAATCAGAAACTCCCACCACTTCGGATTAATAGCCTGTTTTAGGTTCCTGTGAGAGCCAAAAACAGGCATTATCTGTTCGGTAAGCAAGAACTCATGATCTGAGCGTAAGTCGGCATCAATCTCTGTCCATCCCTGAGTGATTATACTTGAGATGCCATACTTGAAAATAAATAAAGGGCCTGAAGCAACACTCTGAAGAAGATGCCCATATTCATGTCTGATCAGGATTTTTTCAGGAATTGTCCTCTCATCCATGGGTAATATATTGATGACATTGGATTTATTATGATCTATCATTATGAATGAACCCAGTGCAATGCCGCCTCCATTAAGAAAATGTCCCTGACAAATAAGTGCTCGTTTGTAAACATCTATTTTTTTGATCAACCATACACTATTCATAATTTGCATACCAAAATTCCCCAAAAAGGTTTGAGGCTGTTCCCAAATTAGGCGTGATAAAATTGTTATTAATCCTGAAGGGAACTTTTTATTGTCTTCATAGATTAAGATGCCACTCATTATTTTGAGTGCGAAAATTAAAGTGTCCCATTTCCTGAATAAGAGGCCCCTTATTATACCGGAGAGTAGGGAGATCCCGATCGGGAAGAGGTAAATCCACAGTAGCAGTATCAAAATTGCCGGCATATAAAGCCATAAAACGATGGATAGCAGTATAATGAGTAGTAAAGCAATAATTGGTTGCCCGGTTTCTCTTATCATAATTCTCATAGATGTGTAGGAGGTTAGTCAGCAACCAGTTTTGTCAAACCATGATATGAATAATATTGTCCATTATACATTGCTTCGGCTCCCACAGGACCATAAATATATGAACCTTTATTAACAACTCGTACCAGATAGTAGAAAGTTCTGGGTTTAGCAGAAGCTGAAGTAAAGAGATTGACACGATCATCCCTGATATCTAAGTATTCAGGTGTTTGCCGGTCTTTAATCCACTCAAGTTCCCTGTCAGCTGTTAACCTGGAATTCTCAACTTCAAAACATGCCGGAAGCAGTTCTGTTATTACCACGTTGTCAATGATACTGTTATCTGTTGTTGATACAGTGATGGCAACCACTACTAGCTCGTTTTGCTTGAATTTATTGCCATTATGCAGTGTCCCATCTCTATTGTAAAGTAGCCGACGAACCTTTAGGAAACGATCTTCCTGTTGAACTTTACCTGATTCGGGCAGCCCTTCAGATTCAAGATACCAGTACAAATTGCCTTTGCCATGGGTGGTGATAGAGGCCTTTGTCCCTAATACATCTATAATCAGATCATCACCATTGAAGTTGACAGTTTTATTATTGAATGTAATTGCAGCGGTTACTTCGCTTTTAGCATTGAGGTTCGCAAGTTTACCCAGTGCAAGCATTGAAAATGCCCGTTCCTGGGTATTCATCCACTTAGCGCTGTTTATTAATTGGCTGGTTTTTCGCGCAAGTACCGGTATCTGTGGATTATTGGCATCAACTGAAAGCAGGGTATATAAAGCTAGCGCACAATCACGAATGGGAGAGCTGTAACTGTCGCCTGACATGATTGCTGATTCAAGTTTATCCCATGATTTTGGCAAGAGTGCCTGATAACTCTTCTGATCACCTGCAAGACTATATGTTAAGGCAAGAAGATAGCGGCTATCGATGCTCAATTGATCAGCTTTGGCTTTGTAGTAATTCATTGTTGGCAGATGATGCTTACCACTCAAAGCCAACACATATAGAGAATAGAATATTTCCCGGTTTGGCTGTATCTTTCTTAACCAAACATCAGATCCATCAGCTCTGTATGAGTATTCAGAAGTGCCTTTTTGTTTAAGCATCTCCAACAGGTATTTATGCATATTATTGCTTGTCTGTTGGTCAATAGTAAAGCCCGCTTTTCCCGCTTCGTAAAGGAAGTGGGCAGCATATGCTGTATTCCACCAGCTAACTGTACTGCTGCCCGGCCATACTTCAAGTCCGCCATTATATTGCTGTGCTGCAATTACTTTGTGGATGGCTTCATTTACATTATTCTTTGTTTCAGAAGTGCCGGCTAGATTTTTTTTCTTAAGCAGTTGTGCAAGGTCATTGAAGTAGAGCTGCGGGAAAGCAGCAGATATAGTTTGCTCAATACAACCATAGGGATAATTTATAAGTTCCTGGAGATGATTGGCATACTGACCAGCGGGATTTTGTGTTAAGAGCAATCTGGATGTCCCGGTTGACTTCATATAAGTTGTTGAAGTGCCAACTGATAATTTATTACCGGCTGCAATAACTCCTGCAGAAGCCTCTTTTACCAAAGGTACCGCTGGACGAATATCTATTTCAGTTTTTTCTGTAAAGGTTTCACCGGAAGTTAGAACTTTAAATATGATATTGCCAATACCGGTTTGATTATGTGCTGTTAACTGATAATTCACTGCTATTTCAGAATTAGCCGGTAACGTTATTTTGTTAGGCGAGGGGAATTCTATAGATAATGGACCTGAAACAGATGCATTAAGTGTCGCATTTATTGGCTTTGGTGTAGTATTGGTAATAGTAACCTGTACTTTGGAAAGATCACCAGGGCTCAGGAACCTTGGCAACGAGCTGCTTATGTTAACAGGATCAGAAACTCTCATCTTTTTTTCAGCCGATCCGAATTTGCTGTCCTTATAAGCTACGGCCATTATCCTGACAGCTCCTGTAAAATGTGGAATATTTGCAGTAAAAGTTACTTCACCGGATGAACCGACTGTCATCTGCCCACTCCACAACGACAATAGTTTTGCACGTTTAGCGGTTAGTGGATTTAATCTTTTCCCCAGATCAAATCCCTGGTCTCCACCTACTGATGATCTTTTGGTTGACAATTCCGGTAAGATCTCATCAAATAAGTCGTAGGCATTTACCTCCAGCGCTCTTTTTTGATAGAAATATCCACAAGGATCAGGGCTTTTATAATCAGTAATCTGAAGGATGCCTTCGTCTACAATAGCAAGAGTCACTTCTGCTCCAGGTGTGGTCTTTACTTTAACTTTCTGTTTTACATCTGATCTGATACTTTCGGGCGAAATGATGCTAACTGCCAGTTTATTAGTTGGATTCTCAACATTCATACTTGCAAAGCCATGAGCCACGGTAAGAGGGATGCCGGGTTCTGTGGTTTTACGCAAGAGCGTTGCTGTAACATATACGTTAGGAATAAAATTGTCCCTTATCTTAAGTTGCATGGATGCTCCATTGTTATCAGCTTTCAGCGTATGATATTCCAGCACTTTATTCTGTTCAACAGTAACCAATAATTCTCCTGTGAACGGTGTTTTAAAGAGCACTTTTGCCACCTCTCCGGGTTGATACCCTGA
>CALCQV010000139.1 GCA_937894795.1 uncultured Bacteroidales bacterium | reverse complement strand
ATAATGTGATTGATTTCCTTGGAAATCTATGTCACTTACTTCATCATTCTCCAGCTTTTCAAGGAAATCAATCACATTATGGATTTCATCAATGGCAAGGCAGCGCCCTTTAATTTGGGCAGCTTCCCCATTGGTGAGTGACCAGCTCTTTGCTTTTTCCGAAAGGGTAGGCGGAGCAGGCACGGTACACGACTGGTTGGACTTCTTTGAAACCTGATGATAAACCTTATTGAAAAGGAAATCCATGTTGATGACACCTGTAATAGGGGAGGATGGTTCACCCACGGGATCCTTGATAGCCGCAATCTTAGCGGCGCAGGGTGTTACATAGAATATGCCGATTTCCTCTTCGGGGATGCCTTGATCAAGTAACTCTTTTTTGATGAAATGCGCTGAAATATCCAAAGGAGGTTTCAGCAGCATGATATTTTCAACGAGTGAAGGGAACTTAACCTGGATAAGTCTTACGATAGCCGGACAGAATGATGATATTACAGGCTTGATTTCAGGGTGAGTATCCATATACTCCTGAATTTCATCTGCAAGGATTTCAGCACCATTTTCCACTTCATAAATATGAGTGAAGCCAATGTCAAGCATTACGCTGTGAATCTGCCTCAAGGTAATATCTTCAGGGAACTGGCCAGTAAATATGGCCGGTACTAATACAATGCGGTATTTATAATCAAAAATGAAGTTAAAGTCGTCATGGTCAATAATGATAGCGCTTGAAGGACAATCCCTGAAACACTTTCCGCAATCAATACACTTATCGCCCAAGAGCATTGCTTTCCCATTACTTACTCTAATAGCTTCGGTGGGGCATACATTCATGCAATGAGAGCACCCTACACAAAGGTCCTCCCGTATTTTTAAAGCATGATGAAAATTCCCCTTTTCCATTTCAGTTTTGATTTAAACAGACAGCCATCTTAACGATGGTTCCCTTTCCCACTTCTGAAGTAATTGTCAATTCATCGCAGTTGTTCTTCATATTCGGTAATCCCATACCTGCACCGAATCCCATCTCTCTCACTGCACTTGAAGCAGTTGAATACCCCTGTTGCATGGCAAGGCTGATATCAGGAATACCGGGGCCTTCATCTTCAAGTACCATGTCAATTCTGTCAGTACTGATGTCAATGATTACTTTACCTGAATAAGCGTGAGCAACAATGTTCACTTCAGCCTCATAAAGAGCAACAACAATGCGTTTAATGACTTTGGAATCAACGTTGAGTTGCTTCAGTATTTTCTTAAGCTGACTCGATGCCGTGCCTGCCTTAGTAAAGTTACCACCCTCAACGTTGAATTCAAAGTTCATTTCATTTCGTTTTAATACACAGGCTTTAAGCCTGCTGTGTAAAGTAAGCCGGATGCTTTGAACATGGAGTAGTCACACTCAATCAGTATCATGTCATTCTCTTCGGCTAATTGGATCATCTCGGGAGTCGCTTTTTTCTTGCGCACAAAAACGATATTGCTGATTTCAGACATCTCAGAAGTCCTGATTGTTTGAAGATTAGCCAAGCCGGTAAGTAACAGTATGTTCTCCTTTTCAATGGTTAATACATCACTCATCAGGTCAGAGGCAAAGGTGTACTCTACCTCAGCTTCAAGATAGTCATGACCGGAAATCACTTTTGCATTCAATAATTGTACTACTTCCCTAATTTTCATTTTAATAATATTAAGCACCTAACGATGCAGGATCAGTTCAAATGGTGATGCAAAGGTATGCAGTTATTTTGAATCTCCCTAATAAATTGTGAAAAAAATAACAATGTTATAAAAATAACAGAACGATAGTCTATTATCCTCATTTGCAGTTATTAATATACCAAAAAAGAGTGCTCAAAGAACACTCTTTTTTTTTATGTAATTGCATGATATGACGTTACTTATATCTATCTAAATATGATATTAGTAGCGCTTTCTTGGTTTATAATGCGTATGCAATAAATCGTGTGATTTATGTCCTAAAGGTTCTCCCAGGAACTTGGAATAAACTTCTATTACTTCAGGATTCTCATGCGATTTTCTTAACGGCATTCCGGCATCTTCACTATAGATGGCTTCGGCTCTCTTCTTCCTTATTTCGGGTGAAGTTGGAATAGGTTGGCCTCCACCACCAAGACAACCGCCCGGACAGCCCATAATTTCAATGAAATGGTAATTGGCTTCACCGCTTTTCACTTTTTCCATAAGCTGCCTTGCATTGGCCAGTCCGTGCGCTATGGCTACATTGAGGTCAACTCCTTCAAGGAAACTCCATTCGGGCTTAACGTTCTTGATTTTAATGGATGCTTCTTTAATTCCATCCATACCACGAACAGGTTGAATGTTCAGGTTGGTGAATGGTACTTCACGTCCTGTAACAATTTCGTAGGCTGTTCTCAACGCGGCTTCCATTACTCCACCGGTAGCACCGAATATTACGGCAGCACCTGTTGATTCACCAAGTATGCTATCATAGTGTTCCTCTTCAATTTTACCGAAGTCAATACCAGCCTGCTTGATCATCATGGCCAGTTCCCTGGTGGTTAAAACATAATCAACATCCTGATAGCCACTGTCGCGCATCTCTGATCTTTCACATTCAAACTTCTTGGCTACGCAAGGCATAATGGAAACAACCACCATATCCTGAGCTTTGATGTTGATCTTTTCAGCATAATAGGTTTTCGCCAAAGCGCCGAACATCTGCTGTGGTGATTTACAGGTTGAAAGATTATTGAGCAATTCAGGATACATGTGTTCCTGGAACTTGATCCAGCCGGGTGAACATGAAGTCATCATTGGCAATATAGCTGTTTCATCCTTATCTACCAATGCTCTTTTTAACCGGGTAAGCAATTCGGTGCCTTCTTCCATGATGGTAAGGTCAGCCGTAAAGTCGGTATCCAGCACTTTATTGAAACCAAGTTTTTTAAGAGCAGAAACCATGTGTCCGGTAACCCTTTCACCCGGAGGTAATCCCAGATCTTCACCCAAAGCTACTCTGGTAGCAGGGGCAGTTTGTACCACAACAAACTTGGTTGGGTCATAAATGGCTTTCCATACTTCCTCTATGTAGTTGCGTTCAGTCAAAGCACCTGTCGGGCAGCGGTTTATACATTGTCCGCAAGCTGAGCATACCACATCATTGAGTGGTTTGTTCAAAAAAGTGGAGATTTTCTGATGGTCACCTTTGTTGGTAACTGCCAGGGCACTGATACCCTGCAATTCATGACAGGTGCGTACACATCGCTGGCAGCGGATACATTTACTATCATCTTTAACAATTGAAGGTGATGATATGTCTTGAATTTTATGAGCAGGTTTTACCAGATCGAGGAAGACATGGTCACCAATTCTGTACTCGGAGGCCAGGTCCTGCAATTCGCAGTTGCCATTCTTAAAGCACTTTGTACAATCGGCATTATGTTCTGATAAGAGAAGCTCAACAATATGTTTGCGGGCTATTCTCACTTTTTCGCTATTGGTGAATACTTCCATCCCTTCAGAAACAGGTGTGGCGCATGATGCTGCCAATAGCCTGGCTCCCTTGATCTCTACTACGCAAACCCTGCAATTGCCGGCTACAGAGAGATCGGGGTGATTGCAAAGAGTGGGAATGCGCAGATTCAGCTTTTTCGCAGCATCAAGTATGGTAGTGCCCTCTTCTACAGAAACGGGCATATTATTGACCTTAAGGTTTACTAAATATTTGTTCATGTTATCTGTTTTTTGAGGTGCTGTTAATAGATTATCTCTTCCCTGAAGTTATCGACTATCGAATTGAAGGGATTGCCGACTGATTGTCCCAACCCACACTTTGCTGCAATTTTCATTGTGTTGGTAAGTTTCTTGAGATCATCAAGATAGGAGGGAGAGCGTTCCCCTCTTTTTACCGCTTCAATTCCTTTAAGCAGTTGCTGACATCCCACGCGACAAGGAGTGCACTGTCCGCATGATTCTTCTGTGAAGAACTCAAGATAGTCGTGCAACACATTGTACATGGACCTTGAACTGTTGAAAATCATCATAGAACCGCCGGTAGGAATACCTTCAAAACCTATAATGGTATCATTGAATTTCTTGCGGGGTACGCAATGACCTGAAGCACCTCCCACCTGAATAGCCTTGGCATCACCATCGCCGAATTCTTCAACGAATTTATTGAGTGGCATGCCCAGTTCCAGTTCATAGATGCCGGGAATGGGTGTATCACCTGAAACGCTGAACACTTTTGATCCCCTTGAGTCGGTTGTACCCAAAGCCTTGAATTTCTCAGGACCCATGTGGCAGATCATGGTTGTATAAACCAGCGTTTCAACATTATTGATAACAGTGGGCTTATTGTTATAACCGGCAACTGTGGGGTAGGGGGGCTTGTTGCGTGGCTCGCCGCGCTTGCCTTCCATTGATTCGAATAATGCGCTTTCTTCACCGCATACATAAGCTCCACTGCCACTTTTAAGATAAATGGTGAAGTCTATGTGCTTCTGCTTCATCTCATTGTTGAACTTATCCAATTTAGCCTGTATGCTCTTCAATAGGAAGTTATATTCGCCTCTGATATAAATATACCCCTCTTTGGCACCGATAACATAACCGCAGATAGCCATACCGGTGAATATTTTTTCAGGTACACGGTCAAGAATTTCCCTGTCCTTAAATGTTCCCGGTTCTCCTTCATCAGCATTGCAGATCACGTATTTCACTTCGCTGTCTTCATTGCGGGTGAATTTCCATTTCAAGCCGGTAGGAAAACCTGCTCCACCTCTTCCTTTAAGGCCGCTATCAATCAAGTCAAGTATGATTTCATCAGCAGACCTTTTTATTGTCTTTTCTAATATTCCAATCGGTGATATTGTTTTATCGTCCTCGAATATTATATCTACTTTTTTAAGTTTAGTTTCCATTTGAATCTGATTTTAAAGGGTGATGCTATTGCTCTTTACCGTACTTCTCAAGAATCTCTACAGTCTTAGCCGGCGTTAATTCAGGATAAACCTCATCGTTTATCAACATAACCGGCCCCTTATGACACCATCCCAGACAGTTGGCTGTGAGTAGAGTAAATTTCTTGTCATGCGTAGTTTCACCTACTTTAATTTTCAGATGGTTGCTTATTGCTTCAATAATCTCCTCCCTGCCTTTCATGTGGCAGGTAATGGTTTTACAAACCCTGATTACGTTCTTCCCGCGGGGAACTGTATCAAGAAACGTGTAGAATGATGCTGTGCCGTAAACATCTGCAGCTGAAAGATCCAACTCTTTGGCTACTGATAACATGGCCTCTTCCGACAAATAATGCTCTTTTTGCACAATGCCTTGAAGAATAGGCATCAAGCTGTTACGACACCTGCCGTTTTTCTCGACAAGTTCTTTTACTAGCAATTCTGTTGTCATTTAATTTCCTCCATTGTTGATAAAAAATGAATGATTTAGTTAATTGAGTGTGACTGGTGACTCTTTTGAATCACAAGTCAAATATAAAAATTCTTTTGTGAATTGATTAACAATAGAACTTTTTTTTTACCTCCTGATACTCAATTTATAATGATTCTAAAGTAATTGCCTGTTTCCCTGTTTTTCTCGATTTTAATTATGGTTTAGCCTTCCTGATCAATACGTTTTTATTGGTTTCTTAATATATTTACCTTTGCACTATGGAGAACAATCGATATTTTCTGCATTTGGCTTATAATGGCAGTACTTTCCATGGATGGCAGGCTCAGAAAAATGCTCATTCTGTTCAGGAAGAGATTGAAAATAGCTTGTTCCTGATTCTTGGTAATCAGAAAATAAAACTAACCGGGGCTGGCAGAACGGATACCGGAGTTCATGCCCGTAATTATTACGCCCATTTTAATTCTGATCTTTTACTAGATGAAGAGGATCTTAAACAGATGGTTTACCGTTTAAATAGTATATTGCCTGATTCCATTGCCATCTTCAATGCTTTTCGCGTAAAAGATGATGCACATGCCCGATTTTCTGCATTATCACGTACATATCAATATTTTATCTGTCGTGATTATGATCCTTTTGCAGTAGGATTTTCGTATCGCCTAACAGTTCCATTGAATATTGATTTGATGAACGAAGCAGCATCCCTGATTATGCAGTATTCTGATTTTACCTGCTTTGCAAAGAGTGGTGCCCAAACCAAAACCAATAACTGCCTTGTCACGGTCAGTGAGTGGGTAATAAGGAATAATTATCTGATATACCGTACCAAGGCAAATAGATTTCTACGTAATATGGTGAGGGCAATGGTGGGAACTCTGCTGGATGTAGGAAAAGGAAAGTTATCAATTGATGAATTCCGATTAATTCTAGAAAACGGTACCCGGTCTGACGCCGGACAGTCCGTTCCTGCCTGCGGTTTATTTCTTGAAGATATTGAATACCACCCCTCTATAATAGTGCCATGAAAAAGTAGAATGTCATAATGAGTGATACTGCCAGTTTAGCTACAGTACCAGCCAGAAATCCTATAAAAGTGCCTGTTCCGGCCTTAAATGCTATCTCCAATTCTTTGCCTTCGAGCATTTCACCCACAACAGCACCAATGAATGACCATAGAATCATTCCAAAGGGAGGAAAGAAAACAATCCCAACAATCAGCCCGATGGTAGCTCCCCAAATTCCCTTTTTACTGCCGCCTGAGAATTTTGCCCCCCATATTGGAATCATATAATCGAGAACTACAACCACAATGGTGATTATAAGCCAACTTATGAGGAAGGTGGAAGTAAACTCATGATATCCTGAAAAATGAAGAACCAGAAGCGCTATATAGCTCAGTGGCGGACCGGGTAATACAGGTAATATGGATCCTGCCAGTCCGGTTAATGTTAGCAATATTCCCAGTGTAATCCAAAGCCAATCCATAAAAGTCCTTTTTATTTATATTATCAGATGCCCTAATGAATGTTGTAAATCCCGTTTAGAGTTCGAACAACAGGCTGATTTATGAAATCTTCCAAACAATGCGCAATCCTTAATTGTTTAAAGCCTTAACAATAAGTTTCTACAAACCGTCTTCAATAAAGAATTTACTAACTGTATTCAATATAGATTTTACAAACCGTATTCAATAGTACGATGAAAATAAATATAACAGTGTTGGGAATCATATCTTTTTTATCGTTCCTATCATGTAATAAAAATACACCAACTTCCGGAAATATGCAAAATGGCGATAAACTGACAGAGAAGATATTCAAAAGCGATGAAGAGTGGAAGAAAGTGCTTACGCCCGAACAATACAAGGTATTGCGTGAAAAGGGCACAGAGCGGCCCGGTACCGGTATTTACGATCAGCATTTTGTTAAGGGAACTTACTATTGTGCTGCTTGCGGACAGGAGCTGTTTGATTCTGATTCCAAGTATGATGCCGGCTGTGGATGGCCCAGTTTTGCTGAACCAACGCAAAAAACGGCAGTGGAAGAGCATCTTGACAAGAGCTATGGCATGATTCGTACAGAAATTGTATGTTCCAAATGTGGCGGGCATCTGGGCCATGTTTTTAATGACGGACCACCTCCCAATGGGCTGAGGTACTGTGTAAATTCAGCTTCATTGGAGTTTAAGGCTGAGTAATTCCTTATAGTTCAGTAGTTACAATTTTGCAAATGCCTTATTATTGGCATATTATCAATCCTTCTGATTTTACGGAAGGCATGAGATGGCTACTGACCTGTGAGAAATTCCAAGCAAACAAGAGTGTACTACTTCCTGAACTCCAGTTCTGTAAAATCAAAGTCCGGATTTGGTACATCCACTCTCATTTGTTCTACATCCCCATCAGCATTCAGTACGAAGTTGACTGTTCCCTGTGGCAATGAAGGAACTTCAGGGAATTCAATGGTAAACGTATCATACTGCCAATGTGTGAGTTTACTATGGAACATGGGTGTGGGTATGAATTGAAGATAGAGGCTTCCATCGCGTATTTCAACGGTTGCATCTCCATATAATTTGCTTTTGTAGGTGCCAGTATATTTTGATAAATCAGCACTCGGTTTAGTGTCTGCGGCCCTATTCTGTTCCTTTTCTATTTTCATCTTCTCCTGCCTCTCTTTTCCCCTGGCTTCGCGTTCAAGAAAATAGGCACTCCAGTCTTTGCCGGGTGCTTCGTAACCACCATTTTGATCTTTGGCATTTTGACCGATACATGCATCCAGAATAGTATACATCATTGGAAGATAGAGACTTGAGTTCTTATTTGTCAAAACCACGAGTCCCATATCAGCTTCAGGAATGAAAGCGGTATATGAGATCATGCCGTCGTATCCACCCGAGTGTGAAATAACTTTCTTGCCATAGTAATCCATGATACTCCAGCCTAGTCCATATCCTTTAAAATGAGTGGTAGGCCAAAGCTCTCTTGAGAAAGGAGATACCGGATTCATGATTTGAGGATACCACATTTCATTCAATGCCTTTTCAGAAATTATTTGTTTGTCCCCAAGTTTTCCATGATTCAGCTGTAACTGTATCCATTTTGCCATATCGTTGGCCGAAGAGAGCAGGGCACCGGCGGGAGCAATATTATCCCAGTTCAGGTAGTCGATCCTTATATTTTTATCCTTGAACGTTGTATGAGGTTCTGCAACATTGCTCTTTTTCCTATCCAGGTCTTCAATAGTGGTAACCGTGGAATTCATCTGTAAAGGCATCAGAAACTGAGTCTTTATATAATCGCTCCATGTTTGTCCGGTTACTTTTTCAATAATCAATCCTGCAGTCAGGTACATAATATTCGAATAGCCGAAGTTACTTCTGAAACCATACACCGGTTTTAAGTACCTTGCTCTTCTAACGACCTCTTCAGCCGGGTGGGTGGTGCCATACCAAACCAGATCACCGCTGAATGTAGCCAGGCCGGAGCGGTGGGAGAGGAGATCCCTGATTGTCATGTTGGCTGTTACATAAGGATCATACAGCTGAAACCAGGGGAGATGGTCAACCACCTTGTCATCCCAGCTTATCTTTCCCTGATCAACCAATATGCCTATGGCAGAAGCGGTAAACGACTTGGTATTTGAAGCTACGGCAAAAAGTGTGTTGGCATCTGCCGGCTCCTTTGTATTAATATCTTTAACACCATATCCTTTGGCAAATATTATACTGTCGCCGGTTACTATTGCAATTCCCATACCCGGTACATCCCAGTCACTCAATGCCTTCTGAAAGTATCTGTCGAGTTCTGCAACATTCACCTTGTTCTGTGAGTGAGCCAAAGTTCCGGCAAGTACCAATGCTGTCAGCAGTATATGTTTAATCCTCATGCTTAATGTTTTTATTTGGTATTCTATTTGTTTGATGTCAGGAATAGCTCAGATAGCCATTGCTGATATTTACCATGGTATTTTATATCCTCTTTCTAGTCGGCTTTTGCTGATGATGCCAGATGGAAATCTTTCAGACCTTCAATAACTGATTTATGAATACGATCAATATTGATATTATTGGCAGCAGCAACTTCCATCAATATATCCTTAAAATGAAAAGCAATTGAACCGACAAAGTTCACATTCATCTTTTCATAATCAGTAAACTTCATGATGCCCACTTTGAAGAACTCATTGAATGATTGTGCAATCAACTTACGCACGTATGCATTTGCGGCATTTCTTTGAATAAAGGGGGCAAATGATGCAAGGAATTTATTTGGAGGACCCTGATTGTAGATATTGTCCAGCACAAATTCAAGCGACAGGTTAAACTCCTCACAAAGCTTATCGCTCATATCAGCCGGCATTTCACCTCTCAGGTAATCGGTTATAAGCAGTTTTCCCATGTGGGTGCCGCTGCCCTCATCGCCAAAGAAATAGCCCAGGGAAACCATTTGCCGGGTAATTTTTGTTCCATCATAGACGCATGAATTGGAGCCGGTACCCAGAATACAGGCAATACCGGGTTTATCATTACAGAGTGAACGGGCTGCGGCAAGCATATCGTGATTTACTTCAATAGCGGCATTAACGAAAAGTTCCTGCAGAATGCTGCTTATCTTATAGCATTTTGATTCAGTAGAGCAGCCCGAGCCGTAGAAATAAATATTTGCAATACTGTCAGATGGAACCAGAGGTGAAAGTTCATTACGTAGCATCTCCAGTATTTGCTCTGACGACATATAATAGGCATTAATGCCAGCAGTGGTAATAAAGGTGTTATTGTTGTGGTTTATGAGCAACCAGTCGGTTTTAGTAGAACCGCTGTCGGCGATAAGTATCATTAAGAGTAAATTTTATAAGCTGAGACAAATATAGGGAAAATACACCATAGGGTTAAGAAAAGGGATTAAACAAAACTATAATCAAAGAGAAGAGCAATAAAACCAAAAAAGGCCGCCATAAGGGCAGCCTTTTTGTTAAAAGATCGGCGACGACCTACTCTCCCACCGGATTGGCAGTACCATTGGCGCTGATGGGCTTAACTTCTCTGTTCGGAATGGGAAGAGGTGGACACCATCGCTAAAGTCACCTGAATATTTTTATTTCAGCAATAATAAGCGGTTATATTGGATAGAACCGATGATTACGACACGAAATCGACATGTAAAAGGAAGAAAAAAGAATCGCCACCCACTTTAGGGGTAAAGATTAAACAGAAGTAATAGCGGTATTAAGAAAGTCTACGGGTAATTAGTATCGCTCGGCTTTGACATTACTGTCTTTACACCTGCGACCTATCAACGTCATAGTCTATGACGACCCTTAAAAGAAGTCTCATCTTGAGCTGAGTTTCGCACTTAGATGCTTTCAGCGCTTATCTCATCCATACGTGGCTACCCTGCGATGCAGCTGGCGCAACAACAGGTACACCAGAGGTATGTCCGACTCGGTCCTCTCGTACTAGAGTCAGGTGCTCTCAAACTTCTAACGCCCACAACAGATAGGGACCGAACTGTCTCGCGACGTTCTGAACCCAG
>CALCQV010000138.1 GCA_937894795.1 uncultured Bacteroidales bacterium | reverse complement strand
GGTGCTACTTGTCCCTGAGCAGGAGTTACAGCAGTAATGAAGGTAGGAATTGGGAAATCAATATCAATTGCAAGTCCGTTATGTATATAGGCACTGTTATAATTGATATTGGTTGCTATGGTTCCGGTATTGTTTTCAATACCAACAGTTGCGCTGGTAACATCAAAACCTCCTGCAATGTTGTTGTAGAAAATCTTAATATGACCATTGTTGTAGAGATGAACCTGTGCAGTAATGGTTCCGGTTCCTGAAGAAGGATATTCATGGTAGTTGGTATACTGGATTACCCAATGATTACCCATATTCTGATAATGAACGGTACTTCCGGTACCTTGTCCATGTAGGTCATCCCAACACCATGCTATGATATTGTTCGGTGTGGTTGAACTTGGAATATTCTGATTTGATAATGAACTTGAAGTGCTACCAAAAATCAGATAACCATTTGAGCTTACATTAATGTCAGAATAATAGTTTTCATAGAACGGGAATGAGAAGCCAATTGGGAAAGGCCCTACAACATTGTCATCAGTTAAACCGGTAACAAGTGTTCCTGTTGCTGAAATGTCATTCCATACATAGGCAGGTCCTCCATCCTCATCGCTGTCAATCCATACATAACCGAATTCATCAGGTCCACCTGCACCACGTAGGTTGCGGTTGCCCATGCCATCGGTAGGATCAACCTCACCCTTACCTACTTCAACTTCTTTAACGGTTGAACGTACGTTAGGTGTGAAACCCGGTGAGCTGACAAGCTGACGGGCTACATATTCAGGGAATGAATAAGCTAATGTTCCTTCACCGGTATTTTCTATACGGAAGGTAACACTCTCACTTGTGTTTGGATATTGCTCATTGTATAAAGGAACAGAACTTAAAACAAGCGTTGGGTTAGCCCACTCAACTACTGCCGGTCCTGCAGGTGCTGAATTGCCTTCAGCAAATACGGCTTGTACGGTATATGAATATACACCATAAGCGGGCAGAGTGTTTGTAATGGTTGTATTGGTAGTGGTACCTACCTGTACACCGTCGCGCTTGATAATAAAGTACTGGAATGAAGGAGTAGTCTGAAATGCCCAGCTCAGGGTAACAATACCATCAACTGGGTTTGTCAGGGTAGCAACAAAATCGGTTGGGGCAGTAAGAGCAATGCCGTTAACTGTCATGGTTACCGGTATTACAACTGAGCCAACGTTAGGTGTTGATGTAACAGTAATCTCAGCCGTTTTAACAGTGCCTGAAGTTATGCCTGAAGCATTGAAATAAACAGGGAGATTAAAGTTGGTATAAGGGTTAACGGTACCTGAGGATTGACCTAAGGTCAACCAGGTATTTGGGCCCGGAGATGTATAATTAACAATAACATTATATCCTAAAAGACCGTCTCCATTGTTTGTTATGTTTAATGCTCCGTCAACCATTTCGTTCGGATTAACCGATACGCTGTAAGGATTGGGGGTAACTGCCATCGCTGGACGGGTCATAACAACTGTTTGATATGTAGTTGTATTAGCTGCAACATCCACTGTTAATACGGTTGTATTGTATGATGGCAGGGTGGCAGTCAAAGTATAAGGACCAGCTGTCACACCAACAAATGCATATGCACCATTTGCGGCAGATGTCGTAGTATAGGTTGAAAGCGCATTTTCAAGTGTTATTGAAGCACCGCTTAAAGGAATACCAAATCCATTGGTCACAAATCCTTGCAGATCACCTATTCCAAGAGTAGTTGTAAATGATGAAATTGGATTATTGATGGCATCACCAATTACATTATATGGGACAATTTGCCAGTTATAGACTGTATTAGTATTAAGATTAGTTGGCGCCACATATGACTGCACAGCGCCAACATCAGTCCCATTAGCCACATTTGTGGGAGGATTATCAGTACCCATGTAGACTTTATATCCACTTGGCGCACCACCACCATCTCCTAAATTTGGAGCCCAATTAAGGCTTACATTTAAAGGCATACCAACAGCTCCATTCACTGGATTACCATAAACAGCTGCCAATGGTGCCATTTTTGTATAAGTAAATGTTAGTCCTGATGCTGGATAAATAGTACTATTGAAAGTTACCGTAGCCAAATTGGAAGTAGCGGCAGTTGTAGCATCCCAATTGCTTGTTGTTGTTCTGGCAAGAAATTTCAATGGTATATCACCACCTATACCAACTTGACCAACTAAAGCAGTTGTTGTTGTTGTTGTAAAGTTACCATAAACTATTTGTACTTCATTTGTCGTTTCGTATAATCTAATCTGGAAATCCAGATTTGATGTATATGAATAACGTTTATAGTTTTTCCATTGTATAACACATACACGGTTAGGAGCGGTGCCAATTGTTTCAACCCTTATTGAAGCACCGGTTTGTCCCTGAAGATCACCTGACCAAGCTGCAATCCTATGCCTTAGAATCGCAGGTGTCGCAGTTGAAGTAGCGCTCAGAGGCAAATACACGTTATTTGAGTTGAGATTGACACTTGGGGTCAGTGTACTTTGACCAAAGCCAATCCAACCATTAGTATTAACACCAATTCTATCAAAAGAAATATCATCGAATATAAAGTCAAATCCTATAGGGATACCAACTCCAGTGGTAGTAGTGCCTCCAGCAGGAACGGTAGGATCGACGAAATACTGACTATCAGAAGTTTCAGTCCCAAAAGCCGTACCACCCGTTACTTCTGAGAATGTTCCATAGCTCTTTGCGAAACCATAAGCAGGGAATATTTCCAATGGTGGAGCTGCTGTTAGATTAAGCGTAAAACTGGGGATATTTGCCGGACTAGGCCATGTGTCAATCATGATATAGTATGTACCCGGTGTAAGATTAGCGACAGCTGCATGGGTACCTGATCCACTTAGAGTGGACAACCCAAGGCATGATGCTGTTGGAGAAGATGGGCACGCATCCATAATGGCAATACCTGTATAGGTAGTTGTAAGTGGATTTAATTGTGCTGTAATCATGTGTGGTTGTGTAATGGTGAATTCATATATAATGTCTTCACCACCATCGTAATACCCCATACAGGTTGCATCATAATTATTTAAACGCCCTGCGGTTGTATTAACATCCGTGTACGGCAATGCGGGGATAATGATTGGCGTAGTGCAATCATCACCTACAGCTCTGCTGCTTCCCTCCGGTTCTGTCGGAAGTACTACAGTAGGACCATGTGCATCAATTTCTGACTGAAGCGCTCGATCTTGTGCGAAGGTCACTCCAATCATCAAAAAGATTGCCAGCATAGTTAGTACGAAGGCTTTCATTTTGTAATAGTTTGATTTCATGTTTTTCTTGTTTAGTTATTATGCAATGTTACTTGTTGTTTTTCTTGTTTATTCAGGTTTTTATGCTGCCTTTCCCTCCTTTCTGTCTGAACGACTCATTATATTTGTGCTTGTTTTTTCCTGATTTTTACCTACAGGCACAATTTGCCTGTTTACTGCTATACTATTAAACAGCAACAAGCTTAATTGTAAAACTCTGTATCTCAGCAAATTGTTCCGATAATTTGCATTAACTCAACCAAAAAGCCTTATTCAAAAACTCTTGAGTACCTCTTAATGACAAAAAATTCGCATTTTACCCTAATGCTTTTGTCACTTTTTTTTAATTTTTTTGACATTTTTTTTCACTGCTTTCAGTGTCTTGTTTATCTGATAGTTAACTCCAATCTCAGGATGTGATGTGAACGGATTAGTCTACTTTACCTTCTAAATTTAACCAACACTTATAAACATTCAAATATCTGTCATAATTCACTATCTCACTTTATCTACCAAAGAAAATTGTCTTTATTCCATAACCTTATCATAACAAAAGAGCCCCGGAATCCGGGGCTCTTTATTAAAAGATCGATTTAACGATTATTTGGTAACTGCAATTTTCTTGGTGAAGCTTTCGCCTGATCTTGTAATAAACTTAACAAGGTAAGCGCCGGCATCGTAATTGCGTACATCAATCTGTATGTTCAGATCCTTAACAACATTCTGCTCATATACAACCTGCCCAACGTAGTTATAGATAACCATTTGGCTGATGTCGTTGGTAAGCTCAATGTTAACCACACTGTTTGATGGGTTAGGATAAACATTCACTGCACTAACTTCAATGTTGTCAGCTGCAATAACTGTTTCACATGCTGTGTTGCTGAATGCTGATTCGCAATCTTCGTATACTGCTGTAACATTGTAGCAGTAGGTCTGGCCTAATACGCTGATAGCAGGATCATTGTCAAGATATGATGTTTCAGTGGTATTGCCAATCAATACCTCATCACGATAGATGTTGTATCCGGTAAGCTCACGTGAAGCATTCATTGACTCAACAGGTAAGGAAGCACCGCTTAACATTGCGTAGTTTCCACGAGCGAGTTCTGATACAGGACCGTAAACAGTGTTGTCACTAATTGGCTGTAACTGTGTGCTAACACCGTCAACTGCCTCAACATAACCCTGTAAGTTCCAGTTGTAGTTCAGAGCATAAGCCTGTGACATTGATTCCCAAACTGAACCGTCGAGAGAAATCATATCACCGTAACCAGCTACTGCCGGTCCGCCGTCGCAACCTGCTACGTAATCAGCACCGTGGGTAACAGCATAACCAAACCAAAGTTCAGTTGTACCTGATACCATAACCGGAGCATCAAGTGTCCATTCGTTCCATGCACCGGCGGTGTATGAAGCAACAGGCTGGCTCATAACAAGCTGACTTGCATTGGCACCGGTCCATACTTTCAGTACGAGGGTTCCACCAGGACCGTAAGCGAACATACGGATCTTGGTTAAGCTGGTTCCGGCATATTCTGCTAATTGAGCAGGAGTAAACCTTACAGCTACATTGAATGTTCCTCCACCGGTTAAACCGATAGCGTCAACATTGGTTCCGTTATCCCAGAATAACCATCCTGAAGGACCTGGAGTTGGAGCATTCGGAGCAACCCATTCGAGCAGGATCTGATCACCGGCTGTTGTAGGAGCAGGTAAAGAAGCTACGAGTTCGGTTGGAGCTTCGCAGAGACGATATACCTTAACGTTGTCAACTAACCAGTTGTTGATATTGGTGGTATTCTCACCTCTTGCAACAAATCTGATCTGGAATACATGACCCTTAGCTCTTGAAGTAATGTCAAGATTCTTGGTTTCCCAAGCAATATTGGCAGTATTCTTATACTGAGCTACCTGTACCCAACCTGAACCGTTGTTAACTTCAACAGAAAGGGTTTCAGTTTCTGAAGCATTGATAAGAGTATGCTTAATGTCGAAATCAAGTTTAATGTTACCATCAATCATACCGGCGCCAATAAGGTAAGCACTTTCAATTGATTGTTCGTAGTCAGTTGCAACAGGAGCATAAGTAAATTCAGCTGCTGGAGCTGGATTACCTGCCTGACCGGCTATCTGCCAGTTGCCACCGTTTACAGTCCACTGATTTGTTTCGAATACACCGGTAGTGAAGTCTTCAACAAATGGAAGTTCATAACCGTAGATAACTTCTACATCAATCGGGCCTTCAATCATTGATTCACCTGTTTGACCGGCAAATCCATAAGGAGTAAGGTCATAAACAGCAGTGATATGATATGAGTAAGTTGCAGGTGCAAGGTCTAAGTCGAAATACTCTAAAGCAGGTTTTTCAACATAGGCAACCATAGCGCCATCGCGGTATACATTGTAACCCATAAGGTTTGCAACGCTTGGGCCTGGGCCTCCACCTTCGCCAATTTCATAACCGAAAGCAAGGTCAGGAGTTCCCTGAGCAGTACCACCAAGTACAACTTTACCAGGTACTATACTTGTAGAAACATATAAACCACCGGCAATGTAACCATCACCGAAATCGCCGCTTACACTGTGTGTAACACCGGTAAGAGCTTCGTTAGGTAAACTGTATTGTTCAACCTGACAGCCACCACCTGAAGTAGTTCCGGTGAAGAACCATAAGTATGGACCATCGGCTGTGAAGTTATCATAAGCAACACCATAGAGACTTGGCATGCCGCTAAGTGCGTCTAATTGAGTTCCGGTTTCATCAAAGAGAATCATATCGGTATCCCAGTTGTTTGCCCAGAAAGCATCCTGTTCTGAATCGTATGCTATAGCACGAACTGCTGTTGGTGCTGTGATAGTTGATATCAGAGTCTTGGCTGTGAAGTCCATTTTCCATACAGTGGTTGCACCTGCGCCACCATACATATAGGTTCCGTCAAATGCGAGGTCTCTTAGACCGCTAACTCCTGAAATTGAGAAGGTCTCAATAAAGTTACCTTCAACATCAAACTTAGCAATCTCACTACCTGACCATCTTGGAGCATAAATAAATTCTCCGTCAGATTCAGCACCTGCTAAACCGGTTAAACCTGATGGACCGTCAGCGTCAAAATTGAAGAGTACGTCCCAAATCTCACGACTTGCTGCGATGTTTCTTGGTTCAGCGTTCAAATCTGATTCTGCTGCTGCAGATGGAGTATCAGCATGTGGTCCGCGAACAACTGTAGGAACTACCGGAGCAGCCCAGGTTAACTGTACATAGTCAGTTAATTCAGGGCTATTGCCAGCCAGGTCGGTTGGAGGAATTAAATAAACTGAGGTGAACTTGTAAGTATCGAGTTCTGAATAACCTGAGCTAAACAGAGCAGCAACACCTGCAAGGTAAGTCTGTCCATAATTGAGGTTTGTATATGTCCATGTAGTTTCAGGAGTATTACCTACTAATGAACCATCAAGGAATACACCGTAACCTTGCATTGGAACACCGCCTGAAGCGATCTGTACATCGTCAATTGCCCAACCTGAAGCCCATTCGCCATTGTCGTCAGCATGGAATGCTACCATAACTGCGCCAAGTCCTGAAGCTCCTGAATAAGCAGCCAAGTCAATTTCAAGATTCTGCCATGCACCGGGTGCAGGAGCTAGAGTGTTGATAATTGTCCATGAAGCACCATTGTCAGTACTGATTTCAACATAAGCACTTTGTGTGTATGAACCGTCATAGTAGCTGGCAAAGTTCAGTCTGTATGATGGGAGGTCAGTCCAATCCATTACGGGAGTCATCAAATAATCGCAGCAGCCATCACCATTAGCGGCGTCATCGTTGGTTACAGCATATTTGGTATGTGCAGGAATTGCAAATGATGAGCTGCTTCCGTTTGTGGTAGCAAACCAACCATTGGTATTCTGAGTATAGGTTGACCATCCTGTTGGTGGGAAGGTTGCACCTTCAAAATCTTCCAATACTGCTATAGCAAGAGGCTCATTCCATGTAGCAACAAGGGTTAGAGGATCTACATACAGGTTGCGTGGTTTGTATTTGCGCTCAGCAAGAACGATATCGAAAGTACGGTTACTCTGGATGTTAGCATTGATTTCGTAATTGTCGAAACCAACTTTCGATGCCAGAATAGTGTAATTGCCTTTCCATACATCGGTAAATACTACAGTACCATTTTCAGGAACAGTTTGTGTATACACTGAATAAGGATAATCATGGTTGGTCAGTGAAACCACTGCACCTGCAGGGCTACCACCGGTAGTTAAGCTTACATTTGCAGTTACATCAACAAGTTTCTTGTGACCTACTATATTTGAATAAGCTTTTTCTGAAACACCACCATTGGTATATTTTGCCTCTACAGCATAAGCATACCAACCTTCTGGTAATGGACCAAATGCAGCATCGGTATAGTTTGTTGCAGATACGTTTGCATTCAGAAGGGTTAAGGTACCTGATTGTGCACCGAGGTCAGGATTAGCCACAGCAATGCGGTAAATCTGATATCCGGTAACATCGCGGCTTCCCTGTGTACCCTGAACTGCAAGGTATTGACCTTCACCTTCAGCACCTGACTGAGCAGTTGCAGGAGTCAATGAAATCATACCACGCTGTTTGAGAGGGCTTCTAACTTCAGTTGAAGCAGCAACTCTTGCATTGTCGTCTGATGCAGGACCGCTGATTAAAGCACGGATCATCATATCCTGGTATGGTGATAATCCCCAATCCTGGCCGGCAACTACATTGCGTGAATAACTGCGGTATGAAGTTGGAGTTGATTGATCAACACCAACTCCGGCTACGTTTGGTGAAGTACCACCCTGAATCATTACAAGGTAGAAATTACCTGATTCAATAGTAGCGTTCAGGCCACTGAATACAACCCAACCATAGTTATTAACAGTTACTTCAATAGAATCAAGAACTACACCCGGCATGCCGTTTGCACCACTGTCATCCATTACCATTGCTCCAAAGGTAGTACCAATGAAACCGGTATTGTTATTCGGGAAGCTGCCATCACCTACATAGATCTTACCACCATAAACGGTAGCAGGATATCCTGCAGGAGTGAATTTTACAGCATTCATGTTGCCCGGAAGAGCCCATGCGGTGAAGTTTTCAGCAGTACCATCATCATAAAGAACTTCATAATCAGGAGTTGGCAAACCCCAGGTTACTTCAGTAGCATTATCAGCTTCATTAACTTCAGCGTGAACCAGTGTTGGAGGATAGAAACCTTCTTCCAATACGGCATCAACAACTGTAGTTTCAGTTTCGGTTACAACAACTCCTGTAACAGTTTCTGAAGTGAAACCGGTTTTGCTGAATGTAAAGGTATAGGTACCTGCATCCATTACTATGCTGTAATTACCATTCTCATCAGTCATGGCTGAATAAGAACCGGCAACAACAACAGCACCAAATATAGGTGATCCGTCAACGGCACTTGTAACAGTACCTGTAACCATACCCGGCTCATATACCAGCATTGTAGCAGGAATCATAACAACTTCTGCTGCAAGGTCATTGGTATTGAGTTCTAGTTCTGCTGTGTAAAGCCCAACCGGGAAATTCAGATCATCAGATGTAAATGTAGCAGTTACGTCTAC
>CALCQV010000137.1 GCA_937894795.1 uncultured Bacteroidales bacterium | reverse complement strand
CATTTTATGCTTGTGAAGACTTTTTGGATATTGATCCACAATCACAACCGGTTGTCGTTGACAAAGGAGATGTGAATGATACAGTAATATATGAAACGGCAGCTCAGTTTGAAGCAGCATTAGGCGGAGTATATAGTGATTTCAGGAATGAATACTGGGAATTGGATTACTTTGTAAATGCAGATGCCCAATCAGACGATGCCTATGCAGGTGCAGATAACCCGGCAAACTTTCAAATTGATGAAATGCGTATTGATGCTACCAATTCAAATGTCAGTCGTGACTGGGCTTACCTTTATGGTACCATTGGTCGGGCAAATATAATCATCAATAATGTGTTTGAAATCAATGAACCGGGTTTCACTGAACAACGGAAAGCAGAGATAAAGGGTGAAGCTTCTTTTATAAGGGCATTTCATTATTTTCAGCTCGTTCAGCTGTGGGGTGATGTACCATTACAGTTGAAGGAGGTAACTACCGTTAGTGCTGAATTACTGCCGGTAATATATTATCAGATGTTTCCGGCAAGATCAACGGAGGAGGAGGTATATAACCTTATCATAAAAGATTTGGAATATGCCTTGAATACCGTTCCTACAACAGCAGTCGACAAGGGATATGTTACAAAGGGAGTTGTCAATGCCATGCTGGCCAAAGTTTATGCAACCAAAGTACCACATGATTATGACAAGGTAATCCAATATTGTGATGCGGTAATCAATGGTCCCTATAGCCTTGTTCCTGAATATGATATGCTGTGGAACAATGAAAACGAGAATTCATCGGAAGCAATCTTTGAGATCAACTATGAGGGTACTTCCTCATCAGGCAACTGGGGTGCAAGTATGTTCAGGGGAACTGACTGGAAAAAGTTCAACACCCCTTCACATGATCTGGTAGCAGCCTTTGATTCAGAGGGAGATGTTATAAGAAAGAATTCGAGTATTGAATTCCAGGATGTTTCGGGAAAGTGGGGTGATCCTTACTGGCCACAGGAGCATTTCCCGTTTGGCAATAAATACAGGAATATTTCAAGTCCAAGCCCTCAAAATTATATCTTCCTCCGTTTGGCAGATATTATTTTGCTAAAGGCCGAGGCCTTAAATGAAAAGGGCGATGTATCAGGTGCTAAGGATTTGGTTGATCAAATCCGGTCACGTGTAGACTTGCCGGGTGCATCTGCTTCAACCCAGGAGGCTATGCGTTTGGCTATTGAAAAAGAGAGACGGCTGGAGCTGGCATTTGAGGGACACCGATGGTTTGATCTGAAGAGAACCGGCAGAGCACTTGAAGTTATGAGCAATGTTAAAGGCCCTGATGGTGAATCACTTGGTTACCAGGTTAATGAAAATAAACTTTTATGGCCAATACCACAATCAGAACTCGATAATAACGGGAACCTGGTGCAGAATCCCGGCTATTAAGGTTTTTGGGAACATGCACATTAGTGTGTGATTGATAACTGATAAGAGGGAAGGTTATTTTCAGAAAAATCTGTTTTATAACCTTTCCCTCTTTATTTTTGTACATGCCTATTGCATAAGAATATTCATGATTCACTTAATAATCAGAACAATGAAATTACTACAAGCAACTACTAAATTTATAGCATCCAGATTTATGTTCATCCTGATTCTAATATTAATCACATTTTCAGGTTGTGAAGGCAAAGATAACACCCCCCCCGATGAACCACCGGTTCCTGAAGATACTGTTGTTGCTCAGGTATACCTCACCAGGGGAGATCAGATAAAACTTTTCAGCAAGGAGGCTAATTTGTCAATTAAAACATCAGCCCCTGCTTCGTGGCCCGTAATAACGGTTGATACAGCTATCACTTATCAGACAATTGAAGGGTATGGTGCTGCTTTAACGGGATCATCTGCTTACCTCATGAATAGAAAGATGAGCAGTGGTGCCAGGGGCACTTTGTTGCGTGAATTATTTGATCCTGCAACAGGAATTGGAATCTCATACCTTAGATTAACCATGGGGGCCTCCGACTTTTCACTCTCTAATTTCAGCTACAATGATATACCTGCCAATGATACCGACTTTGAACTTCAGCATTTCTCTCTTAGTCAGGATACCCTTGATGTAATACCTGTGGCCAAAGAAATAACAGGAGTTAATCCTGCCATGACATTCATGGGATCACCCTGGAGTCCACCGGCATGGATGAAAACCAGCAAGAGTATGGTTGGAGGAAGTCTTAGAACCGACTGCTATTCTACTTATGCAGCGTATTTTGTGAAATACATTCAGGGAATGAGTTTAAAAGGTATAAAAATAGATGCGATTACACCGCAAAATGAGCCCTTATATTCCACTGCGGCATATCCATGTATGGATATGCCGGCAGCAGCTCAACTCAGCTTCATAAGGGATCATTTGGGCCCTGCATTTGCTCAAGCCGGTCTTAATACCAAGATTATTCTGTATGATCACAATTGGGATCATCCTGAATATCCTATCACAATACTTAATGACCCTGATGCAAAGCAATATATTGCAGGTTCTGCTTTTCATGCATATGGAGGTCAGGTGAGTGCTATGACAACGGTACATAATGCTCACCCTGATAAAGGTTTGTATTTTACTGAAATATCGGGAGGTGATTGGGCGACAGACTTTAGTGACAATTTAATATGGAATATGCAGAACATATTCATAGGAACAGCACGAAACTGGTCAAAAAATGCGCTTCTTTGGAATCTGGCTTTAGATGAGAATGATGGTCCGCAAAATAACGGATGTGGTGATTGCAGAGGAGTTGTCACCATAAATTCAAGCTCGGGAGTTGTTACCAGAAATGTTGAATATTATGCACTGGCACATTTTGCTAAATTCATAAGGCCAGGAGCAGTTAGAATCAATACAAAGTTAGCTTCAGGGCTTGGGAACTTTGATGCTGTTAGTTTTCAGAATACTGATGGCAGTAAAGTACTCGTTGCATTAAACACAAATCTCGAAGCAAAAGTCTTTACCATCAAACAGGATAAGAAGTATATGTTTTATACGCTGCCTGCACGGTCGGTAGCTACAATAACCTGGAAGTAATGAATAAAAAGAAAGAACCTGCAAATTTTGCAGGTTCTTTCTTTTTATAAAGTAGTAAGAAAAACAAACTAAATCTATTCTTCTTCCTTTTCCTGTTCTTCGTAAGCTTTGAGCAGGGCAGTCTGAACATCTCCAGGCACTTGTGAGTATTCGGCAAACTTGAGAGAATAAGAACCACTACCACTGGTTAATGAGCTGAGTGCAGTTGAATACCTGTTCATTTCAGCCAAAGGAACCTTAGCTTTAATCTTCTGGTAATTACCTTCACTGTCCATACCCATGATTACAGCGCGACGGCCTTGAAGGTCAGTCATAATATCGCCCATACGATCAGCAGGTACAATAACTTCCACATCATAAATAGGCTCAAGAATCTTGGGACCTGCATTCTTAAATGCATCTTTGAAAGCATTACGGCCGGCAAGTTTAAAGGCCAATTCGTTTGAATCAACCGGGTGCATTTTACCATCGTAAACATTTACAACAATATCACGTGCATAAGAACCGGTAAGTGGGCCTTCTTCCATTTTCTCCATGATTCCCTTGAGGATAGCAGGCATAAAACGGGCATCAATGGAACCGCCAACGATACAGTTATTGAATACAAGCTTACCGCCCCATGACAGTTGATGTTCTTCAGTACCACGGATCGGGAATTCTTTTTGAGGAGTCATATCATCAGAATATGGCTGAATCAACATGTGAACTTCACCAAATTGGCCTGAACCACCTGATTGTTTTTTATGACGATACATTGCCTTGGCAGACTTTGTGATTGTTTCACGGTATGGAATGCGCGGGGCATAGAACTCAATCATAATCTTCTCAATATTTTCCAACTGCCACTTTGCAATGTTAAGGTGTAATTCACCCTGACCACGCATAATGATCTGTTTCAATTCTTTGGAATATTCTACAGTAATAGTTGGATCAACTTTCTGAAGTTCAGTCAGAGCAGCACCAAGTTTTTCATCATCCGACTGGTTCTTGGCTTTGAGGGCCATACTGATACGCGGTGATGGAAACTCAATAGGTTCAATTATATCGCCGGCATTTTTAGGACTGTTCAGCGTAGTATTTGTACGGCTATTTTTTAATTTTATAGTTGCAGCAATATCTCCGGCAACAGCTTTTTCAAGCTTTTCACGTTTTTTACCTGCTACAGCAAATAGCTGAGGTATACGTTCTTTTGAGCTGTTGCTGCCATTAACAAGATCCATGGCTTCAGTTACCTCACCACCATAAACTTTAAAGTATGATATTTCACCCAAGTGCTCTTCAATGGAAGTTTTAAAGATGAATAATGAAGTTGGGTCAGCGGGATTGCAATTAAGATATTTACCGTTATTATTCTTGCGACCCGGCATTTCATTTGGAGCAGGCAAATAGCTTATGATAAAATCAAGCAAACGATCAACACCAATATTTGGTTTGCCACCAATACACATAACCGGGAACATGCCACGTTTCATGATTCCAAGCTTTAATCCCTGGATCATCTCCTCCTCAGTCAATGTGCCAACTTCAAAGAATTTTTCCATTAAGGCTTCATCATTTTCTGCGGCGGCTTCAATAAGTGCGGCGTGCATTTCAGCAGCTTTATCCTTTTCACTGTCGGGAATATCAAGCACTTCTGCCTTTCCTCCATTAGCAGGATACTTTAACATTTTCTGCTGCAGAACATCAATGATTGCATTGAAGCCGATACCTTCATTAACAGGATACTGAATGGGAACTACTCCACCATGGAATTGTTGTTTCAACTGACGGAGTGTTTCCTCGAATGAAGAATTTTCATGCTCAAGATGGTTAACCAGGAAAACAACGGGAGTTTTTGCCTTGGCTGAATGCCTCCAGTTTATTTCTGTTCCCACTTCAACTCCATTCTGTCCATTAACTACCATCAGTGCTGTATCGCACACATTAAGGGCTGCAACAACCTCTCCGATAAAATCATCAAAACCCGGAGCATCGATAAAGTTGATCTTATTACCTTTATGCTCAACATACATTACCGTTGACAAAACCGAGTTTTGCCTTTCCAATTCTATTTCACGGTAGTCGGAGGTAGTGTTTTTATCTTCAACTGTTCCACGCCTGTTTATAAGGCCACCTTCAAACAACATGGACTCTGAAAGGGTAGTTTTACCTGTCTTTGCACCTCCAATGAGTACGACATTCCTTATTTCATTTGTTTTGTAAACCTTCATATTGTTAATTAATTACGTATAATTTTTACTGATGATAGGGCGCAAAGATAAAAATTATTCTGAAAGAATAATATCAAATTTAACGAGACTGAGGAACTGTTGAACCCGATCATAGAGACTTCCGTTTTTAAGCTCCTGTAAAGCTTCTGTGCCAAACTTCTCCACAGCAAAGGAAGCCATGGCAGATCCGAATATAATGGCACGCTTCATGTTCTGCAAGGACATGTCGTAAGTTTTGGATAAAAATCCAATAAATCCACCGGCAAATGTGTCGCCGGCACCGGTAGGATCAAATACCTCTTCCAAAGGCATGGCTGGTGCGAAGAATACCTGATCTTCATGGAACAATAAGGCACCGTGTTCGCCTTTCTTGATTATGAGGAACTTAGGACCCATGCTTAATATTTTGCGAGCCGCTTTTACCAAAGAATATTCTCCTGATAACTGTCGTGCCTCCTCGTCATTTATAGTGAGGACATCAATCATGGTGAGTACTTCAAGAAGATCATCCAATGCAGTATTCATCCAGAAATTCATGGTGTCCATGACAATGAGTTTTGGACGAACCGGTAATTGTTGGATAACACTTTTCTGAATGGCAGGGGTTAGGTTACCCAACATAAGATAACTGCAATCCTTATAGGAATCAGGCAGCTGTGGGTTAAAGTCGGCTAATACATTTAGCTCTGTAGTCAGGGTTTCACGTGAATTCATATCAATATGATACTTACCCGACCAGAAGAAGGTTTTACCTGAAGGAATCTTTTTAATACCCTCGGTTTGAACTCCGGCATTATTAAGCAGATTGATATATTTTTCAGGGAAATCACCTCCAATTACAGAGATGACCTTTACATCATTATACAGTTTTGCCGCAGCCAAACTTATGAAAGTAGCAGCTCCACCAAGAATTTTATCAGTTTTACCAAATGGGGTTTCTATGGCATCAAATGCTACAGTACCGACAATAACTAGACTCATTTACAGTGTATTAGGATAGATTAGAATATATTTTATCGAGATGCAAAAGTAGTTTAATAGATTCATTTAACAAAGTCATTCTGATCTATTTACGATAATTGTGTTGGCCAAATGCCATTTCAGATATATAAAAAGGAAAGAGAGGTAATCAACCTCTCTTTCCTTTTATAGAATAATGTTATGGAATCTTCCTCAAAATATTCTCTATGGCTGTGTCCTGCTCATTTTTTTTTAGAAGATATCCGTATGCCCTAACCCCGGGCTTCTTCAGATTTACGCTGTTTAGTATCCATCATTTTGTATGAAAACTCCTGCCGATAAATCTATTTCAGTTTGGGGAATGGGAAGGAATCCTTTGGTTTCAGGCTTAAACTGGACATCGAATAATACCTGGTCACCCACGTAGTTTGGCCCCCTCAACCCCGAGTATGTGAGTTGCGAATTAGCATAATCAACACCTTTACGAAGTAAGTCAAAATACCTTAAGCCTTCAAGGGAGAGTTCAAGCCTTCTTTCCTTGTAAATATTTTCAGGTGTTGCAGGGACAGGGGTTAACCCTACACGGTCACGAACCCTATCAAGGTATGATTGTGCATTGGGACTGCCAAGTTCAGCTGCCATGAGGAGAACATCTGAAAAGCGTATGACTCTGCGGTTACAGGTACGGTTAAGCTCAAATTGTCCGTTTGAACCCCAGTGTTCAGCATCAGAGCTATATTTCTGCGAGAAATAACCGGTATGCTGATATCCTTTTTCCAAAGTGCCAACTATTTCACTCTGTTCTAGAACTGTCCATTCGTATCTGGGGTCATTCTTGATATCATCAACCAGTTTCTGACTTACCGTTCCAAAACTCCAGCCCCTATTCCATTGACTTGATCCGGTAACACGCGGTCCCTGCATTTGAGCAGCAAGATTACCCTCGCCACCTCTTACATAGTTCCAGTCCCACCAGGGAGGGGTGTCGCCGTATGAGATTTCGAACACTGACTCTACGCCATTTTCACCGGCAAGCTTGAAATTATCTTCATAATTTTCCAGTAAATCATGGCCACTATTTGCAATTAAATCATCGAGGTAATTAACCACCACCTGTCGATTGACGGTAACATCACCTGCTACAAGCTCTTGCCCATAAACCCCGTTATAGAATAAATAAACACGGGCTAGCAGTGCCTGTGCGGCCCACTTGGTTATTCGTCCTGCTTCAACAGCAGGGACAGCCTCCGGTAAACCGGTCATGGCTTCGGTTAGGTCAAGTGCTATTTGGTTATAAACTGCTGAGGGCTCTGCCTGAGGTTGAGAATACTCTGATGGTCCTTTTATTGTTGCAGTCAGTAAGGGAATATTTTCAAAGAAGCTTACCTGCTCAAAATAGAAGTAGGCTCTTAAGAATTTAGCTTCGGCAATAAGCCTGGTTTTAAATTCCTCTGATGAAGCAACACCATCAATTTTTTCAAGTAAGAGATTCGCCCTGTATATACCTATGTAATTCCTGATCCATATTGCGTGTGCAAGTACGTTGTTGGTAGGGATGTTGAAGGTATTCAACTGATCTTCTTCCATGCCATCATTAGCATCAGCACCTCCGGCATAGGAATCATCAGAAAGAACGTCAGATACTGTGATAAATGGAGCCCATGAGGGACCTGCCTGATCGTAACCGAGTACATCATAAACAGCAACCAGTCCTTGCATTGCCTGCTCTTCCGTTTGATAGAAGGTGGCTGTAACTTCCTGATCCAATGGTTTCAAGTCAAGAAAATCATCGCTGCAACCTGTAAAAAGTAAGGCCAGGAATATGATTCTAAATATTTTGAATTTTATTGTTTGCATTTTCTGAAGTTTTTAAGATTAGAAAGTGATGGTGGTTCCGATTCTGAATGTTTGCGCCTGAGGATAAATACCTCTATCGATAGCGATATCGAAAGAGCTCATTGATCCAATTTCCGGGTCAGCACCAGTATACTTGGTTAACGTCAGCATATTTTCACCGGAAATATAAACTCTGAAAGTAGTGGCACCGACCTTGTCAAGAATACTACGTGGTAATGTATAGCCAATTTGGATGTTTTTTAACCTGATATATGATCCATCCTCAATATATAGGTCAGATATTCTATAGTTGTTATTGGCATCTATCCATGTGTATCTTGGAATTTCATTGGTTGAACCTTCTTCTGTCCATCTGTCGAGAATTGCTGTCGTGCGGTTAGTGTATCTTAGGTCCTGACGCTGGCTTCCATTGAAAATATCATTACCATAAGTGCCGATTACAAGCATGGAAAAATCGAATCCCTTGTATTCTGCCGATGCATCAAATCCAAATGTCCAGTCAGGAGTGGGATTTCCAATCATTGTTCTATCGGATTCATTAAGAATTCCGTCACCATTTGTATCAACGAAACGAACATCACCGGGCTTTGCCTTAGGTTGTAAGTATTTTCCTTCGCTATTTACGTGATGATAAACATCATTCATGTTCTGGAAAATGCCATCTGTTTTATATCCGTAGAAATAGGCTATTGGCAAACCCTCTTCGGTTCTGGTCACCATTCCGGCAACTGCCCAGTTTGCACCTGCTATCACTTTCTCTTCATTACCGATATAGGTCATTTTATTTTTATTGTAGGTTGCGTTAACACCTAAACCATATCTGACCTCCTTAACCAACTGGCGCCATCTTAAATTTATTTCAACTCCTTTATTTTGAACACTTCCAACGTTTGATACGGGAGGATCATTTCCTACATGGGCAGGAATGGGAACTGTTTCCAGAAGGCCGTTAGTGTTTTTAACATAGTAGTCAACTGAAGCGACAAGCTTGTTATTGAATGCTTCCACATCAACGGCGAAGTTGGTCTGCTCAGATTCTTCCCACATAATATCATTATTCTCTATATAAGAGGGAGAGGCTCCTATTATTCTGCCACTCCCAAAGATATAACCCCTTGATTTGTTGATTGTCGACAAGAAGCGATAATCGCCAATTCTGTCATTGCCATTTATACCATATGAAGCTCTGAATTTAAGTGTATTAAGAGCATCGATTTCAGGGAAGAATGATTCATCGCTCACTACCCATGAAACTCCTATGGAAGGGAATACACCATATTTATTATTTGGTCCAAATTTGGATGATCCATCTCTTCTGACAATTCCGGTCAAAGAGTATTTTTCTTTAAAGTTGTATGTTAATCGACCAAATAATGATGCGTTTGAGGAATGTGCAGCACCTCCATAAGCAGTCCACACAGTATCAGTAGCCATATTTAAATATACATTATCAGGATCAATTATTGGAACGCCCCTATTTGAACCGAAGAGGTCTTCATATAATGATTTTGATGCTGAAGTACCTGCCAAAATTGAGAAATTATGATTATTTATTGTGCGGGTATAAGCTAATGTATTCTCCCACTGCCAGTTAAACCAACGTTCAATTCGTTTGCTTACTGAGGTAGAATTAACATTTAGTTGTGCCCCATTCAGATAGAATAGAGGACTATAACTATTGTCGGTACCATAAGACGCTTCGACGCCCAAACTGGAATTTAGTTTTAATCCTTTGATTATCTCCAACTCACCGAAAACGGTACCGAATACATTGTCAAGTCTATATTGGCTATGTTGAGTTTCCAATAATGCCAATGGATTGACAACTTCTGCACCTACCCAATTAGAAATGCCATAAACATTGCCGAATTCATTTTTCACCACCGGTTCAGTTGAGTAAGGGGCCTGTGCAAGAATATCAGGATCAGTTTCAAATAAAGGAGTTAGTGGATCAAGGTTTAATGCACTGCTGTATGCTCCATTGAATGATGCATTACTTGAAATGCCTCTTCTGATTACATGTGCATATGAAAGATTGTTCCCAAAACGGAAAGCCTTATTGACCTGATGGGTTGTGTTTAATCGGGCTGTAATACGATCGAATTGCGATTTCTCCCCACCAATGATTCCCTGTTGAGAGAAATAGGACATGGAAGATAAATAAGTCGACTTGTCATTACCACCTGATACAGTAACATCATGAGATTGAATAGGTGCATTTTTTACAAACAACAGATCTTGCCAATCGGTATCATATTTAGGGACCTCGTTCATATCGAATGGCTCAGTAAGACCGGCATTTCGGGCGCCCTCATTCATCATCATACGGTATTCTTCGGCATTAAGCATATCCAATGTTTTCCCAACATTTTGTATTCCCTTATATCCGGAATAAGTTATGCTCATCTTGCCTGACTTACCTGATTTAGTGGTAATAAGAACAACACCATTGGCAGCTCTCGATCCGTAAATTGCAGCAGATGCGGCATCCTTAAGGACTTCAATTGATTCAATATCGCCCGGATTAAGCTGGTCAATACCACCGCGAACCATGCCATCAATTACATATAAAGGTTCAGAGTTTCCGGTAGTGCCTACTCCTCTTACACGAATGGTGGGAGATTCGCCGGGCTGGCCAGATTGGTTAGTAACCTGAACACCCGCCGTTCTACCCTGTAATGCCTGATCAACACGGAGTATCGGCATTTTGTCAATATCTTCAGATTTAACGCTGGCTATGGCACCGGTAACTACTTTCTTTTTTTGTGTACCATAACCGATAACAACTATTTCGCTAAGATCAGTTACTTCTACAACAAGGTTAATATCAATGACTGTTCTGTTATTAATGGTTATCTCTTGTTTTTGATAACCAATAAATGATACTACTAATGTTGCATTAGAAGATGAAACCGATAGCGAGTACTTGCCATCAATGTCTGTAGTCGTGCCATTTTGCGTATTTTTTTCAACGACGGTCACTCCTGGGATTCCCAATCGTGAATCACCATCGTAAACTATGCCGGTAATTTTGTGGGTTTGTGCAAATAAAAAATTTGCATTGACAACCATAACCAGCAAAAGAAGTAGTTTGCGTAAGTTGTTGTTCATTTGTTGATGTTTAAGTCTGGTGTGTGATTTTGATTTACTAATTCCTGACAGTGTATTTCTTGTAATAAATAAATCTTACTGGAAAACGCGTATATAATCAACCTTTAACTGCTGTGGGAAAGTAGTTGAAGAGTTAGGATATCCCGGCCAATTGCCTCCTACAGCGAGATTAAAGATAATAAAAAAAGACTCATGAAACTCAGTCATGTGTGCCGGAGTTGTATTGATAACATAAAACTGTTTATCATTCATAAGCCATCTGATTGATGTTTGATTCCAAATGATAGAGAAAACATGGTATTCATCTCCATAGGTCCCGGTTAGTAATGTAGATGAACCACCCGCCTGGACATGCCCATTATCATCCCAGTGAACAGTTCCGTGGACTGTATTTTCTCTTCCATTCCCACCAATCATTTCCATAATATCCAGTTCACCACAGGCTGGCCATCCAACTGACTGGAAGTTGTTGCCCAGCATCCAGAGCGCAGGCCATATTCCCTGACCTTCAGGTAGAAGAGCTCTAATGTCGATTCTGCCATATTTGAAAGATTTCTTGTTTCTGGTAACCATTCTGGCAGAAGTATAGTTACTTCCTTGGTAAGTTTCTTTTCTGGCTTCAATAATGAGTGTACCACCGTTAACGGATGCATTTTCTTTTCTATAATATTGGAGTTCATTGTTACCCCAACCACCTGCTCCTGTTTCAAAAGACCAGAATTCAGTGTTCACCGCCGAACCATCGAATTCATCATTCCATACCATTTCCATACCATCATAACTTGTAGGAGAAAAGTATCCATCTTCAATAGATACAGGTTCTTCTTCGCCAATGGTAACTGTGCGTTGTGCTTTAGCATAACGACCTGAACTGGCGTAGGCTCTGACAATAATAAAATGCTCCCCGGGTTCAGAGAAAAGATACTCAAATTCACCTGTTGTATTAGAATCTTCCGGAGCTTCTTCAGAGCCAATATAAAGGCGGTATTCAATGGTATTATCTGCTTTAGCTATGATTATAACTTTTCCAATTTTCTCACTTGACATAGTTACCTCTAGTGTCAGGTTTGTTGGATTAAGCATATCATCATCTTCATTTGCATTGTCTTTGCATGAGCAAACAAACAATGAAAGAAGGAAAAGAGAGTATAAAATATTTCTTATTGCCATTTAATAATATTGTGAATGTTTTTAATGTATATGCGCCAATAAAACAAAGTTAATAATAATTAAAATTGTAAAGCAGGAAATCGAAAATCAAGAGGAACTGAAATACAAATATAGCTAATTATCGTTCAAAAAATTGGTCAAACTCACTGATACTTACTGAAGGATCCATCTTAATTTTTGCGATTAATTAAATTGAATCTTAAGTGCCATATTACAGCAAAATATTAGTAAATTTGGAGTTTATACCTCTAATTGATGCAGCTTGTTTTCAAGAGACTTATATTCCTGTTTATAATAATCACATCAATTGATTCATGGGGGCAGCATCCTGTATTAAGAAATTATACAGTTGATGATGGACTGCCTAGTTCAGAGGTTTATCATGTTTTTCAGGATTCCAAAGGATACATTTGGATGGCTACTAATTTTGGTGTAAGTCGTTTTGATGGAATAGATTTCAGGAATTTTGACACACAAGATGGATTACCTGAAAATACCATTTTTGAGATTTATGAGGATGAAATTGGCAGAGTTTGGTTTGTAAGCTTTCCATTCCAGCTATCATATTTCCAAAATGACAGCTTACACCTGTATAAGTATAATAGCCTGTTAAAAAAAATGGCTGGGCATGGATCTATTCCTGCAAAAAATACATTTCAAGTTGAATCTGATGGAAGTGTGATTTTTAGTTTTTTATATAATGGTGTCATTAATAAAATAACTAATGATGGTCGAATTGAAGCGATAACTAGTCCACATGATAGTCTGTCGTCAATTGTTATAACTGAGTTAGGTAATAATTTATATGCTGTCAAAAATTTCAAAATAAAGTCAGATAAAGTTCTAATAAGATGGACCACACCGAAAGGTAGTTTTTTAATCCCTATTGATAATTTCCACAGTGAAGATTCCTACGGAAATATTTATATGCAATTGTCTGATAAAGGAGATTTACTCTTCTCCATTAATAATTCACTTACAATAGTGAATAAGGAAGGTAAATTCGAAACTTTTGATTTAAAAAACAGAATTTTATGGATGAGTGTTGAATTAGATGGTACAGTTTGGATAGGAAAGGAATTTGCTGGAATTGAATCTTATTCTTTAAAAAATATAGGTAAAGGTCCAACTGCAAAGTACTTAGCAGGAGAGTCAGTTTCCTCTGTTGAAGTTGATAATGAAGGAGGTATATGGTTCACCTCTCTCAGTTCAGGATTGTATTATCTACCTTCAGATGCTTTCGTTTCATATACAGAAGATGATGGATTAAGTGGTAGTAGTATTCAAGCTGTTGAAGTATTCCAGGGCAAAATCTTTGTTGGCTCAGATAGTTATTCACTTGATGTTATTGAAGAGAATAGACTTACTAGCATTAGCGATTTTGGAAAATTAAACAAAACAATAAATGTTTTAAGTTCTTATAAGAATAATACATTATGGATTGGAGCTAAGACAATTTTGTACTCATATAGATTTGATCAGTTGCAGAAGTTTATTAATAACCATAATGCTTTAGTTAGCAGCGATAATAAAGGTAGTTTAATATTTAGTATCAAAGATATCTATCCACTTGGTGCAGATGAGGTGATGCTGGCGCAGATGCAGAGTTTATCAATAGTTAAAAAGGGCAAGGTTGTATATGACTCTTATCTTGATGATAATGTTGTATTGAGAATTGAAGCTATTGAAAGGGAAACCGATAGTACTTTCCTATTAGGAACTTTCAATGGTTTATGGCGATTTAATGGGGTTGATTATCAATATCTTGGTAAGAATTCTAGTCTGCTGAGTAAACGCACAACTGATGTGGTGGCTCTTGAAAATGGCAATGGCTTTATTATTGGTACCAAGGGATTTGGATTAATTGTTAAATATAAAGGATCAATTGTCCAGTTAACAGAAGCAGATGGATTATCATCCAATTCCATAACATCACTTCTATTAACCGGCAATGACATTTGGGTTGCTACAAATAATGGGCTTAATGTGTTTAATATCAATGAACTTGATTTTGGTAAACCAAGGATAAAAATATATAAGACCGAGCATGGACTTGTTTCTAATGAAATTAATCAGATTAAAGGAGATGACAACATTATCTATATTGCTACAAATAATGGCTTGACAATTTTTAACAGAAACAAATACAAACCCCTTACCGCTCCACCTCCTGTATTTATTCATGGTGTTAGTATAATGAGACGAGACACTGTGCTATCAGAGAACTATTATCTGAAATATAATCAAAACTTTATTACTATAAATTATAAAGGGATCACTTATCGTGATGCCACAAATTTGATTTATAAGTATCGATTAATCGGGTCGAGCAATAAATGGATATATACAAAGGATCGTCAAATTATTTATGCTTTTTTGCGACCTGGTAAATATCGATTTGAAGTTTATGCCATAAATTCCGAAGGAATAGAGAGTTCACATTCAGCTGCAATCAATTTCTTTATTCATCCTCCATTCTGGCAAACATGGTGGTTTTTTTCTATAATACTGGGTTTTATTGCATTATTGATTCTATCCTTCATCAGATATCGTACTATACAACTTAAAAAACAACATCTTCTGCAGAATGATCTCAACAAGTATAGGCAACAGGCTTTAGTACGTCAAATGGATCCTCATTTTGTCTTCAACACTCTTAATAGTATACAGTCATTTATTATTAAAAATGACAATATTGCTTCAATTCAATATCTCTCCAAGTTCTCCAGGCTAATGCGATTGATTTTAAATAACTCGCAAAAGCAAGAGGTTAGATTAAGAGATGAGATTGATGCCTTAAACTTATATATGGAGTTGGAGTCTATGAGGTTTAAGCATAAATTTGAGTATATAATTAATGTTGATAATTCAATAGATGCTGACTTGAGTTTTATACCTGCTTTTATAGTTCAGCCATTCATTGAAAATGCTATATGGCATGGGATTATGAATTTAAATGGCCCGGGAAGGATTAAAGTTGATTTTATTGCAGATGAGGATCTGATTGTTTGTACAATTGAGGATAATGGTATAGGAAGAGCCCGGTCAATGGAATTAAAATCAGATTCAGGGAGTGGTAAAAGTTCTATGGGAATCTCAATAACGGAAACAAGATTAGCACTATTGAGTAGCTTTTATGGAGTAAAATTGAAAGTTACATTTACTGATGTTTTATCACCTGACAACGAGGTTATAGGAACTAAAGTTCATGTTAATTTGCCAGTTATACCCTAAGCGTAAGTGAGTTAGTAATTGTTATAAAACCATTATATTTGTTCTTATATAAAATCAACGTCTTATGCCTCTTATTCTGACATTTATCCTATTTACTATTATAATCTTATGGATTATTGGATTATACAATAGAATGGTAAAACTTAAAAACCGTCGTGAAAATGCTTTTGCTGATATTGATGTCCAATTAAAGCAACGTCACGATTTGGTTCCACAGCTTGTTGATACTGTGAAAGGTTATGCCACTCACGAAAAGGAGCTTTTAACAAGAATTACAGAAGCCCGAACATCTGCTATGCAAGCTACTTCAATTGATGAAAAGATAAATGCAGAAAAAGGGTTGAGCAGTGCACTTCAGGGACTGAAAGTTGCAGTTGAAAATTATCCCGATCTTAAAGCTAATCAGAATTTTCTGCACCTACAGGAAGAACTTAGCGATATTGAAAATAAACTTGCGGCTGCCCGCAGATTCTTTAATATTGCTACTACTGAATATAACAATGCAGTAGAAACATTCCCGGCTAATATTGTTGCCAGCCAGTTTGGATTTAAGCGTGCTACGCTTTTCGACCTTGGAAATGAAATTAGAGAAGATTTAGATATTCCCCCTACCATAAATTTCTAACACTCGATGCAATTTATAGGAATTCATAGCCATATTAGGAAAAATAATTTTTATTCTGCACTTCTTTTGATCACTTTTCCTATTCTACTAATGGCTATGGTTTATGCTTTTCTTCGTTTTGGAGTTTCACAGACAGAAATTGAGGCATATTCTACTTTTATTTCAATAGTTCCATATATATTAATTGGCACGTCAATCTGGTTTCTTATAGCTTGGTTTCTCCATTCATCTATAATTCAAATAGCTACAGGTTCAAAACCCCTTGAAAGAAAAGAAAACAAAAGGGTTTATAATTTGCTGGAGAATTTATGTATATCTACAGGAATGCAAATGCCAAAAGTTTTTATTGTAGATGATGATTCTCTAAATGCTTTTGCCAGCGGATTAAATCCTGGAACTTTTTCAATTTCCTTATCCAGAGGTTTAATCAACAGGCTTGAAGATGATGAATTGGAAGCTGTATTAGCTCATGAATTGACCCACATTCGTAACCGGGATGTTAGGGTACTGATCATCTCTATCATCTTTGTGGGAATATTCTCATTTATTGCTGAATTAGCTTTCCGTGGTTTACGTTATTCTTCCAGATCGAAGAGCAGCAATAACAAAAATGCAGGTATAATAATTCTCGTGGCAATAGTAGTATCAGCAATATGCTATCTGATTTCATTACTCATGCGTTTTGGTATTTCCAGAACACGGGAGTACATGGCTGATGCTGGTGCCGCCGAAACGACAAAGAATCCTCAGGCTTTGGTCAGAGCGTTAAAAAAGATTTCGCATGATCCTTATATTGAGGCTATTCAGAGCCGTGATATTGCTCAACTGTTTATTGATAATCCTAAACCATCAGCTCATGGATTTTCATGGGATAATCTCTTTGCAACACATCCTCCCATAAGTAAGAGAATTGAGATTCTTGAGAGCTTCTCTGCAATTTAATGGCTTATTCTATATTGCTATAACTGTGCTTGTAGTATTTATTTTAAATAATAATTACGTAAGCCTTCGGTAAACTGCATCTTTTGCGCTTGAACAAAGCTAATGATCTTTGCGAGAAAAAACAAAATGTCACGCACAGAAAACAAGGAATACATGCTGAACCTAGTGCAGCAGTTTCACGAGAGTGGAATAAGCCAGGCGGAATTTTCCAAGTCAAAGGGAATTCATCTTTTAAAATTCAGATACTGGCTTCAAAAAAGCAAGGAGTACCAGGTTAAAGATTCACCGTTCGTAGAGTTAACGGGTCAAGTATTACAAAACATAAGCTTAAGATATCCCAACGGAGTTGAGATTTCCCTGCCTACACAAACACCTGTTCAAGTCATCAGGTCACTTATTTATCTGTAACTTCTCATGTTCTCATTAGGAGCCGCCCGTTACTACCTTTACAGGGAACCGGCCGATATGCGCAAGAGTTTTGATGGTTTATGCGGATTGGTGACAAATAACCTGTATCAAAATCCTTCCAGTGGAGATGTGTACATCTTTCTGAATAAGCCTCGCAACCGCATTAAACTACTGCGCTGGGAGCCTGGAGGTTTTGTACTCTTCTATAAGCGGCTGGAAAAGGGAACTTTTGAGCTTCCAATCAAAGAAATCAAAGGCAAGAGTATTGCCATCGACTATGGTGAACTGGCAATGATAATTACTGGTATTTCACTGAAAAATGCAAAAAAAAGAATGCGTTTTTGCTGAGATGGTCTACCTAGATTGGACAACTTCTTCTTCAAAGATAATATTAATGATGATATGAGGGGGTTCCAGGGGGAGACTCATAACTTTTGTTTTTGTTAATAACATTATGCTGCATTCTTAAAATGCTGAATTGGTGAATCATAACCAAGTTCTGAATGTTCTCTTTCATGGTTATAGTAGTTAATAAACTGTTTACACTGGTTATAGAGCTGAATTCCATCATTGGCAATCTCCAGGTAGAGTTTATCGTACTTGATTGTCCGGAAAAACCTTTCAATAAAAGCGTTATCTGTAGCCCTTCCCTTTCCATCCATTGATATCTTAACTGTTTGCAGGCTTTTGAGGTAACTAATGTACTCATCAGAAGTAAATTGACTTCCCTGATCTGAATTGATTATTTCAGGCTTGCCATGTGTCGAAACAGCCTCTTTGAGAGTATTTACTACCCAAGCTGCTTCCATGGTATTTGACAAGCTCCAGCCTACAATATACCGGCTATAAATATCCATAATGGCAAGAAGGTACAAGTATCCTTTCTTCATTGGTATATAACTGATATCCAATGCCCATACCTGATTGGAATGTGTAATTGGTAAATTCCTTAGCAGATAAGGGTACTTATACCGGGCAGGGTCTATCACCGTGGTTCGGGGAAGACAATAAATGGTTTTTATTCGCATCAACTGCATTAAACTCCTGGCCTTTTGTCTACCTACCATAAAACCTCTCCTCTGTAAAGCTTTCGACATGCGTCTGGTTCCTCTTGTCGGATCTTGTGTATATAGCTCATCAAGAATCCTGGTAATTTCAAGATCAGGATCTTTAATTTGAGAACCGGTATAATAAAAAGTACTGCGGTTAATGCTCAGCAGGTCACATTGATGGCAGATACTCAATTCGCTTTTGCTCTTGTCAATCATTGCTTTACGATTTTCAATAGGAATCAATGAAGCTTTTTTTTTAACCAATCATTTTCAACCTTCAATTGGCCTATTTGCTTGAATAGCTCATCCTTTTCCTTTTCTGATTGAAGATTTTGCTTTCTATCAGAATCTGCGCCAAAGATCTTGTCTGCATTAGCCAAGAATTCCTTCTTCCACATCGAGATCTGGTTTGGATGAATCTCATAGATCTGAGCCAGTTCATTTATAGTCTGACGTTCTTTCAGTGCTTCCAGCACCACTTGAGCCTTAAAGCTCGCTGTAAATTTTCTTTTGTTCCTTTTCATGGCAGAAATATAATAAATGATTTATACTCCTGTCCAATTTTTTTAGACCACTACAATATTGAACGGCATGCTGTAGATGCACAACTAACCTTTGATCAGATAAAAGAGCTCAGACTTGAAAAATCAATACCCATTCTCGAAGAGTTTAAGCAATGGATGGATGAAAAGATCATGGAAGTAAAGCCAAAGAGTGCCATAGGGCTCGCTCTTGCCTATACACTTAAACTCTGGCCACGACTTATCAGATACGTTGAGGATGGACACCTTAAGATTGATAATAATCTTATTGAAAACAGTATCAGGCCTATTGCCCTTGGAAGGAAAAATTACCTCTTTGCAGGTTCACATGAATCGGCCGGGCAAATTGCAACCATTTACTCGCTTGTTGGCACTTGTAAAATAAGGGGCATTGAACCTGAAGGGTGGCTAAAGAAAGTGCTGACTGTTATTCCCGACTGGCCGGCAAATCAAGTGCATAAACTCATTCCCGGAGAGCTCCAATAATCTTTGTATATTTTTTTTATCTTAGTAAGCTATATGTAGTTTACCGAATGCTTACATAATTACAAGCGTTTTAATGTTGGTTTATCCTTACAGAATGCCTGCAGTGCATATATTGGGATAATTAATAAAAATGCTATAATGTTGTTTTCTCCCCTAACAGATTAATAGATCCTCGTGGCGTGAATGATTCAGGCAACGGCATATCATAAACTGCCCGTCTTAAAAAGAATCCAAATGAACTAATATCATTAAATTGCTCTTGTTCTTCTACAGTTATAATTTCGCCGATTCCGATTCGTGGCCTCTGGTTCTTCTTATTGAATACTTCTGAGGGCATTCTTAATAGTCTGATTCTCCAATTGATTAATCCTAGTAGATAAAAGAATGGTGAATTCTTATCAAAAAATCGTATAGGAACTATCGGAACTTTAGCCATTTTAATCAACTTAAGTACACTTTCCTGCCATTCCCTATCTCTTACTCTAAAATCCTTAATACTGAAATCAGAAACGGCACCAGAAGGAAATACACCAACGGGGTGTCCTTCTCTAAGGTGAATTAATGTTTCCCGAATGCTACTAATATTTTCAGATATTTCAGGTTTTTTTGTTGTGACAGGTGTAACTGAGATAAAATTCTCATCCATAGTTTTTATAAGAGACAGCACCTTGTTGACCATAAATTTATAGTCAGGTCGTATACCTGCCATTAAGTCTATTAGCATAATGCCGTCCAAACCACCATAAGGATGATTGGAGATTGAAATAAAACCACCTTTCAATGAATTTTTTAACCTGTCAATATTACCAATCCTATAGTATACTCCTAAATCATTAAGTAATCTGGAAGCAAATTCCGCCCCTTTATAATCAAAAGAATGATCATACAGTTCATTAATTTTATCAATTGCCAGGAAATGCATCATATATTCTGCAAATCGATTTCCAATCCTTCCTCTGAATAAAGGAGAAACTTTTTCCAGATCCTTGATATTTATTGCTTTATTCTTCAAAATATTGACTTAATTGTGTGATTCCCGCATTTATTGGTTAATGACGGGACTTGGTATCATCGATTCTCTTTTCTAAAAACCCAATGCATCTGCAGCATATAGTTGAACCCAATAGAAACAAATAGATCTGTTATTAATCGGCTAATAATATAGTCAGTTTTAAGAAATGTAGTAAAGATAAAAGTTCCTGAAATTTTCAATAAAATGCTATTGACAACAACTACAGCAAATCGTAATAGTTGTCGTGAGCCTGAATGTTTATATGGATTGTTCTTTGAACGGAATGCCCATCCTTTATTAATCATAAAATTGGTAACTGCCCCAATGATTCCTCCTATAGCTATGGATGTACTATAGTGGAAATGTAGTAATTCAGTAAAAAGGATCATTGTGCAGTAATCAACGATCCCCCCGATGAAAGAAGAAGCCTGAGCTTTCGCGAAAATAAAGAGCTTTTCAATCATTTTTATTATCCTGTTTTAATTCCCGTTCAGTAATATCACGATTATTTGCAAACTGAAGAAGCTTGTGGAAATCACTTATGTTAGTAATTAGTAGAACTAAACAGGCTATTGCAGCTAAATAATTTATAGTACCATTAAAAATCACTTCTATCATCAGGATCAAGCAAATAATTACTCTAACCTCTGTTGGGCCAAACAAACCAGAATCAATTGCATATTTATCAATTACTTTGTATCGCAACAAGGTGATAATCATTTCCCAGCCATACATAACAACAAATATAAATCCCAGCCATATGCCATAACCTCCTGAATAAATCATGAAACCTAAGCCAATGAGAACGGTTGTTATCCAATCAACGGAGAGGTCTAAAGAAAATCCATACCATTTACGTGCTTTATTTCTAAAGTAAGCAACCCGGCCATCCAATGAATCGCCAAACCAATTAATAATAAATCCCAGAATACCCAGAAGTAAATAGTTGCTATTGTATAGACTGGCGAACAAAAATCCTGAAAATGTAATCAAACTTCCAATAAAACCAATGAATGTTAGTGTGTTGGAACTTATATAGTCAGGGATACGTTCAACAAGGTAAGCAAGGGCTCTTTGCTCGGGTTTTTTCAGTAAATTAGTTCTGTGTCTGCCTTTTGAAATCTTAGAAAGGGTCTCTATCGAATCACGTGATAATTGGTGTTCCATAGTGTTTTGGATTTATGCTGCAATTTACCTAAATTTATATAATAAATGACAAAAAACCGAAAGAAGAAAAATACGACATTGATTTATTAGCCATCATTGTGCTTAATAGAAAGTTAATAATAAAAGGATTTAGCTGCCTTTTTATTAATGAATTAATTCATTAATATTGCTTAATAAATCTTTCGACAAATCAGGGGTATTATGATAGAAATTGTTGAAGTTAACTCCCGCAAGCTATTAAATACATTTATTAAGCTTCCGGCCAAAATACATGTGGGACATAAAAACTGGGTACCGCCGATTTACCTTGATGACTGGATTTATTTTAGAAAGGAAAAGAATAAGTCATTCTTACACTGTGATACTATTCTTGCACTTGCATACAAAGACGGGAAACCGGTAGGGCGAATTATGGGGATCATCAATCATCGCTATAATAGTGTAAGTGGTGATAATGATGCCAGATTTTCTTGTATGGAAACATGGAATGACAAGGAAGTATTCCATGCATTAATATCGTTTATTGAGAAGTGGGCAAAAGATAGAGAATGTGATAACTTGGTTGGGCCGTTGGGATTTTCTGATAAAGATCCACAAGGATTTCAGGTTGAAGGATTTGATGAACCGGTAGTATTATCAACTATCTGCAATTATCCATATATGCCAGAGTTGCTGTTACAGGAGGGTTATTCGAAGAAAATTGATTGTGTGGTTTATCAGATACCTGTTCCTTCAGAACTGCCTGATTTTTATAAAGACATTTATAATAGGGCGGTACTTATAAATAATATTAAAATCGTTGAATTCACCAGCCGAAAGCAAATAAAACCTTACGTTCATCCTATCCTGACGCTACTAAATGAAACCTTTGCTGATATATATGCATTTGATCCCTTTGAAGAATGGGAGATGGATGACTTTGCCAATCGCTATTTGCCAATTCTCGATCCCAGGTTTATAAAAGCAATAACTGATTTAAATGGGAATTTGCTATCCTTTATTATAGCGATGCCTGATATTAGTAAAGGTTTAAGGGCTTCAAAAGGATATATGCTGCCAATAGGAATTCTCCAGGTAATTTATGCAAGGAAAAGAGCAAAACAGCTTAATTTATTGCTTGGTGGTATTAAGCAAGAATATCGGGGAAAAGGTCTTGATGTGATTATGGGGGTAAAAATGCTAGAATCGGCTCACAAATGTGGTATGGAATACATCGACAGTCATTTGGAACTGGAAACAAACAGGCTGGTACGTAAAGAAATGGAACGTATGGGAGGGAAAGTCTATAAAAGATTTAGAATTTTCAAAAAAGAGATTTGAAGTTTAACAAATAGAAAATCTAGTACGTTGTCAGTAAAGATTATTTTTCCTGAAGTCACTTTTAGTCGGTGAAATAGCTTGAGCCGTCCCAACAATGTGTACATAGTTTTTCCTTAGGAAGCCCAATAGCATCCACAAGATCATCAATTTCCTGGAAATGCAATGTTGTCAGGTTCAAATTTTTCCGGATCTGTTCTACCATTTCCTTATATTTAGCAGTAGATGAATCAGAATATTCCTTATAATTGACATCGTCCGATCCTTCAATTTGAGAAATTGCCTTTCGGGTTGCCAGTTCTGAACTGCTACGTGAACGTGAAAAGTTAAGAAATTCACAGGGGTATGTCAGAGGTGGACAGGCAATCCTCATATGGACTTCCTTTATGCCGGCATGATAAAGATCGGCTGTATTATCCTTTAGCTGAGTTCCTCTCACAATGGAATCGTCAAGAAATATTCCTCGTTTATCTTTTATCAGGTCCTCATTTGGTATAAGTTTCATCTTGGCAACCAGATCACGCATATCCTGGCTTTGGGGCATGAAGCTACGTGGCCATGTGGGAGTATATTTTGAATAAGGACGCATTTGTGGAATCTTTCTACTGTTACTATAGCCTAAAGCATGCCCAATTCCGGAATCAGGAATTCCAGCGACAAAGTCTGCCTCAACATTGTCTTTACGGGCTAATGCTGCACCACATTTGTAGCGACATGCATCAACATTAATACCCTCGTAATAAGATGGTGGATAACCATAATATACCCACAGGAAGGAGCAAACCTGCATTTTCTCACCCGGTGCCTGAAGCTGTTCAAATCCATCGGCTGTTATTCTCACTATTTCACCGGGGCCTAAGTAATACTCAATGCTATAATCAAGATTTGAAAATGAACATGTCTCACTAGCAACTGCATAACCCAGGGTATTCTTGCCAATAATTACAGGTGTTCGTCCATACTTATCACGTGCCGCATAAATACAATCCTCGGTAAGTATTAGTATTGAGCTTGAACCCTTGATGGCTTCCTGTGATTTCTTAATACCCGATAAAAAGTCATCGCATTCACAAATAAGTTTAACAATAACTTCCGTTGGATTAACACCAACCTGGCTCATTTCAGAAAAATGCTGACGCTTTGATAGAAATTGTTTTTCTAACTCCTCTACATTTACAATCTTGCCGACATGTGCAATGGCGAAACGTCCTAAGTGAGAACTTACTGCAATTGGTTGGGCTTCATAATCACTAATAATACCAATTCCTGAATGCCCTTTAAATCCATGAATATCCTTTTCAAATTTATTTCTAAAGTAGCCATCCTCCAAGCTGTGTATGGATCTTTGGAAACCTGCTTCTTTGCTCCAAAATGCCATGCCAGCCCGTTTTGTGCCCAAATGTGAATGATAATCTGTGCCGTAGAAAACATCATAAACACAATCCCGCTTTGTAATACAACCAAAAAAACCACTCATGATGTCTTCTATTAAGAATGTGAAGTAAGGCTAAAGAATAATTCCGTACGATAATAATACTATCTGTAATCAAGTAAATTGCTAATATACACCGAATTCTATTTCCATGATAGTCAGTATAAGTCTACAATTTCTTAATCTTGGTGTTTAATTATCAAACCAACAGATCTTCAAAAACCGATAATTGAAATTTGCGGCAAATGTATTAATAAGCATCATGCAAAAATAATCACCCTGGAAGCTTTTTTTTATCTCTCTGATAAACAATGATAGCGATTCCTAATATACAATTCGATTAAGTCTGGTCCGCACTCTCTTATCTTCAATTTGAGAATTAGTATTGCAGTCGTTTTTTGTTTTTTTATGATAGCGCTGTCAACAAACCTTGTGAAATATGGTTTGTAAGGTGAGTTTTATTTAAAGCAAAAATATCAAGCTAATTGGTAAAACTGTCAATCTCATTTTAGTCATTAAGTACCTCAAATTTATTCTTGTTATTGAAGATCAGTAACGTATTCAAATTATGGAAAAAGTAGATCAAAACCTTAATAAACGCCGATTAAACCTGATAGCCAATTACCGAAGACCAGACTTAAGAAAAAGCATATGGCAAATAATAAATACAGTAATCCCATATTTTGCACTTTGGGTTGTGATGATATATTCAACTCAGTTATCATGGTGGTTGGTTCTGCCTTTAGCAATTCTAACGTCCGGTTTTGTGGTCAGGGCATTCATTATCTTTCATGATTGTGGTCATGGCGCATTCTTTAAATCAGAATATGCCAATGATATGGTGGGATCATTTATGGGAATTTTAACCCTTACTCCTTATTACAGATGGCATAATAGCCATAGAGTTCATCACGGAACTTCAGGCAATCTTGATAAGAGAGGAGTAGGGGATGTTTGGACTATGACAACGGATGAATATAGCAATGCGAGCCTGAAACAGAAACGTTTATATAAATTATACCGAAATCCTATAATCATGTTCTTAATCGGAGGGCCACTGGTCTTTATGATCCTTAATCGGTTTACCAGAAAAGACTTTACCAGAAAGGAAAAATATAGTGTATATGCAACTAATATAGGTATACTGGCCATTGCTCTTTTTATTATTGCCTTTACAGGTGTTTCAACATTTCTTCTGATTCAGGTCCTGGTAATGTATTTTGCTGCTGTGGCAGGTGTATACCTGTTCTATGTGCAACATCAGTTTCCTGATGTACATTGGTTTGATGATTCTGATTGGGACTACAGCACTGTAGCAATACATGGTTCATCATATTTTAAATTACCCAAAATCATGCAATGGTTCTCTGGGAATATAGGCTTTCATCACATTCATCATTTAAGTTCCGGTATACCAAACTATAACTTAGAGAAATGTTATAATGAGAATAAAGAATTTCAAGATATAAATCCTCTTACTTTCTGGAAGTCGTTCAGCACCTTAAAGCTTAAATTATGGGATGAGCAATCTCAAAAACTAATGACTTGGGATGAAGCTAAATCGTTATATCCAACCAATACCAAAAACTAGTTAATACTCGATTCATGTCTAGTTAATACCCGATTATAATTATTACTAAACAAGGTGTAATAATATCACCAGCTTTTTTCTCCATTAGCCATTATCATTGGGCCATGAGTCGTTGGTCAATGATACAAACCCATGCCCTAAATCCGGATTTAGGGCTATTTTTTTACTGTTAGGTTACAGATTAATTTAGTTAAAGAAGGACTTTGAAAAAAATACTTCTTTTAAAAGTTACATTATAACATTATGATGATAAATAAGATATTAATCCCATGGTTAGTATTATCAAAGGATATATTATAAAAATTCAAACTTTTTAGCTTATTGAGGATAATCCTGTAGTGATACAACCAGTGCCTCAAAGCGGATAATCTTAATATAAATCATTAATAATGGTTAAGATGAAACTTTTTACTATTGCAATTCTGGCGTTATCTATTAATGCCTATGCTCAATTTCCAACCAACGAGTTAGTTGACTTGTCTTCGGTTTTATCGACAAGTAATACTATTTTAGCGAGTCCTTCTGCATTTCCTGAAAACGTTTGTTCGGGGCAGTCTGTGCAGTTGTACGCTATTCCGGGTGGAGGCCCCATAAATTATACCTACTCATGGACTTCTGATCCTCCGGGTTTCACTTCTGATTCCCCTAATCCTGTTTTTGAGCCTTTGGTAACTACAAATTTCAGAGTAGAGATTAATGACGGGATTAATATCAGTTCGGGCAATGTCACAGTTAATGTCAATGAATTGCCAAGGATAAATCTAATTCCTTTAAACAATCCCGATATAAGGATTATCAATGCAGAAGAAATTAGTGTATGTCCATTTCAATCCATTACTATTGATGCCGGTAATCCAGGCTCAAATTATTTATGGAGTAATGGTTCTGAAGAGCAGATTATAAATGTTGAAACATCAGGAATTGCAGAGGACTTGCAAGAATTTGAAGTAACAGTTACCAATCCATCTAATGGTTGTTCTAATAATGCAAATATTTCTGTCTGGTTTACTTTTAGCGAATGTACTTATGGCATAAGTGATGTGAATCAAGGTGGTTTTTTGAATTTTTATCCGAATCCTTCACCCGATGGATATTTTGGTTATATCATCGAAAAAGTCAAGGGGGAGATAAAACTGGAAGTTTATACTTCTCAGGGGATTATGATTAAAAGTGAAGTTATTCCCTGTAGTAATGATAATATTATTAAATCAACTTTAGATCTTAGTAATCAATCTCCCGGAGTATATCTGCTAAAGGCTTTAAATAACAAGACCGTTATGCAACAGAAATTGATTATTCAATAAATACTACCCATCAGTATTAGATCTGCATAAAACCTGGTAAAATTCAGTATACCAAAAATAGAATATCCTTTAATGAGGTAGTTAAAGTGATTACGCTATAGATATTACCTGAAATTTGTATGCTTTATATCAATAGCCTGATAAATAATAATCAGAAAGTTAACTATTTTTACTAAATGAATAGTTGAAAAGGTGATTTAAACTTATTAGCTGAATTATTTGTGAAAAAAGTATACTTAATTGGCATTATTTTCATTTCCCTGCTTTTCGGTTCAACATTTGCTCAAAACGTAGATTCCAAAATTCAAACAGAGTCTTCAACTCAAAATGAATGGATGGAGAAATACACTGTTGCGGATTTTGGTGAAAATGTCTTTATTTTCAATCAGCAAATGGATATGCAACAAATTCAGGATCTGATTGACAGCCTATACCATCAGTTGCATTCCCGAAGCAGTGAATTTGGTGATAAGCGCATAGCATTGCTTTTTGCACCGGGTACCTATCATCTGGATATAAAAGTGGGTTACTATATGAGTATTCTTGGATTAGGTGAAACACCCGATGATGTTTTAATAATAGGCAGTTTAATTTCAAAAGGAGAGAAGAATGGCAATGTCACATGTAACTTTTGGCGTTCTGTAGAAAACATTACCATAGAATCGCAAACCGGAGAGATGAACATTTGGGGCGTATCTCAAGCTTCGCCTATGCGTCGTGTGCATATTAAAGGTGATATACAATTACATGACAACGGATGGGCAAGTGGGGGATTTATTGCTGATTCAAAGATAGATGGTACCGTTTATGCAGGTGGACAACAACAGTGGTTCACCAGAAATACAGATATTGGAAAATGGAATCAAGGCAATTGGAACATCATGTTTATGGGAGTTTCAAACACTCCGGAGGCAAATTGGCCTGATAATCCTTATACTGTGATAAATGAGACTCCTGTAATTCGTGAAAAACCATATTTAGTAAAAAGAGGATCTGAATTTTTAATTAAGCTGCCTATACTCAGAAATAATAGTTCTGGTATTGGTTGGACAGAGAATAATATAAATCAGACAGAACTTCCCTTGTTGAATTTTTATATTGCCAAAGAGAACTCCGCTAATGCAGAGACAATTAATACTGCACTGGCTGAAGGTAAGAATATCTTTTTTTGTCCTGGTATCTATGTTCTTGATCAAAGTCTTAAAGTTAATCGCCCGGGAACTATACTTGCAGGTATAGGTATGGCAACACTTAGATCAGGCAATGGGAATAGTGTAATAGAAGTATCAGATGTTTCTGGTGTGACGATTAGCGGATTGATCATAGATGCAGGAAAAAAGAAATCAGAAACACTTGTTAAGGTAGGAGAAATAAATTCAAACAATAATCATGAAGTCAATCCTACATTCTTGCATGACATTTTTATTAGAGTAGGAGGTTATGGTGAAGGTTCCACCTCAAGTTGTATGGTAATCAATAGTAATAATGTAGTCGTGGACCACACATGGCTTTGGAGGGCTGATCATGGAATGCATGTAGGATGGGATCAAAATGTGACTAAAAATGGCCTTATAGTGAATGGAAACAATGTTACAGTGTATGGCTTATTTTGTGAGCACTTCCATGAATATCAAACTCTATGGAATGGAAATGATGGCAGGGTATACTTCTACCAGAGTGAAATGCCCTATGATCCGCCATCACCAGAGGCTTATAGACATGGAACAACAAATGGATTTGCCTCTTATAAAGTATCAAATCAGGTTACTAACCATGAGGCATGGGCATTAGGTATTTATTGTGTATTCTTCAAAGCTCCCGTGATTGTTGATCAGGCAATTGAAACACCTGCACATATAGAGAATAGCATTCATCATAAAATCATTTATTGGCTTTATGGAGGGAATAAGGAAAGTAAGATTATGAGTGTCATAAATGGGAAAGGTGGTTCAGTTAATGTCAACAACGTTAAAACCGCGATGGATTAGTTAATTTTATACTTTTACCCGGGTATAAAATTCAGAAGATGAGGGCCCTCAGTAAGATTTTTCAGATAATATTCTTTCAATTAATTGTTCTTTATGCCGGAATAGCTGAAGCTTCCATTGAAGAAATATCGACTGATAGCCTTCTTAAGAAGCTTTCAACCATTGAAAGTGATGACAAGCAAGAACTTGCTTTACTCAACGAAATTATCATAGCCTATTGGAAAGTGGCGCCTGATAGCAGCATCAAGTATGGTAAAATTGCACTTGAAACTGCCAATAGGATTGGTATTGATAGCGCTACTGCAGAAGTTTATCATAATCTTGGCATTGCATATTTTTATGCCAATTCTTTCAATAATTCACTGGATTGGTTGTATAAATCACTAAAAATCAGAGAAAAAAGTAATGATAATTATAAAATAGGCACTACATTAAACAGTATTGGAAACGTATTCTATGCATTAGGCAATAATGCAAAGGCCCTAGTTTTCTATAACCAATCACTTGAACTTATTAGAAAAACGGGTAATAAGAAGATGGAAGCATCTATCCTAACTAATCTGGGTAGTCTGCTTGCATCCATGGGAAAGGATTCTAAAGCATTTGAAACATTAAACCAGTCAATTCAATTGCTTGAGCAGATCAGAGATTCAGCAGGTATCAGCAGCGCATTAAACAATCTGTCACTCGTATACAGAAGTAAGGGGCAATATGCAAAAGCCCTTGAAACAGATAGCAAAGCATTAGAGATTGCCACAAAATTGTCACATTCATGGGAAGTAGCCTATATCTCAAATTCTATTGGTGAGACATATTTGATGATGAAGAATTATCCTATGGCTGGTCGGTATTTCAAACAGGCACTTGAAATATCTGAACGACTCGGATTACAGGATGTGCTTTTATTTAGTTATAGGTCATTGACAAGATATTATAGCGCAACAAGCAATAATGATAGTTTCAATGTGTATTTTAATAAATACGATGTTCTTAAGGACAGTATCTTTACAACAAAGAATGCACAGTCAATAGCAGAAATGCAGGTCAAATACCAGACAGAGCATCAAGCTAAAGAGAATGCAATGCAGAAACTGCAGATCGCAAAAGAAAGAGACATTAGGAATTCCTTCATTTTTATTTCCATTCTAATCTTAGTTGCTATTATTATCCTCTTCATAAGATACAGGAATAAAAAGCGACTCAATATAGAACTGGAAAATATTGTCATGTTAAGAACCCGTGATCTTAGTGAAAGAGAAGAGCGATACAGAAAACTCATAAGCGCAACACCTGATGCTGTACTGGAAGCTGATTCAAGAGGATATATTACTTTTGCCAGTTCTCAGAGCAAGCCATTATTCAGGATTGATGATGAAAAGGAGATCGTAGGTTCTAAACTTGAAAAATTTATTGCTGATTCAGATGTAGCCCGTTTTAGAGATAACCTGGCATCGTTTTATTTAGGGAAATATGGAAAGGAGTCTCAATATGTTATGTTACGAAAAGATGGAAGCACCTTTTCAGGAGAAATCAAAATGGCAATGATTTATGATTCTTCCGGAGCTTCTTCAGGTATCATTGCTGTTGTCAGAAATATTACAGAACGAAAACTCATAGAACAAAGGATCTTAAGGAATACAATTGAGACAGAGGAGCGTGAAAGAGCCCGATTCTCTGAAGATCTTCACGACGGACTTGGACCTTTATTATCCACTGTAAAGATTTACCTCGAGTTGATAGCTGCCCGACAAGGAAATTCGCAAGAGCAAGCAAAATTCATTAAAATGACGGATGAATTGCTCCAGGAATCCATTAGAAGTACACGCGAAATTGCCAACAACCTGACCCCCAATTTACTTAATGATTTTGGATTAATTGAGGCATTATCAGTCTACATTGACAAAATCAATTTGACCAATACCATTCAAATTAATCTGACTACAGATGACAGGATAAACAGACTCCCTTCACAAACGGAAGTGGCATTATATCGCGTTCTATGTGAGTTGATAAATAATACTATAAAACATGCATTTAGCACCTTAATTAGTATTGTTATCAGTTATGAAGAGCAGCACCTCAAGATCAAATACACAGATAATGGCATAGGATTCGATGTTGAGAAGATGTTATCTTCACGTACAAAGGGCCTTGGTCTGTCAAACATAATGAGCAGAGTGAATTCTGTTAATGGCACTTGTGTATTTACCTCTGAGCCAGGTAAATGCTTTATATGTCAAATCATAGTCAAAGTTTAGCTTTATTTCTAAAACAGTAATTATATAGTTCTCAAATAATGAATATTTATACTATTCTTATTGCTGATGATCATCCCATCTTTTTGAAGGGATTGTCAATGATGTTGAATGAAGTAAGTGAGTTTAAGGTTATTGGTGAGGTAAATAATGGGAAAGAAATGCTGGATATTCTCGACAGGTATTCTGATTCATTGCCTGATGTTGTATTAACTGATATTAAAATGCCTGAAATGGATGGCATCGAAGCTACCAGGAGAGCTATTGAACGGTATCCAACATTAAATATTATTGCTCTGACGATGTTCGGTGAACATAAGTATTTGAAAATGATGGCTGAAGCCGGGGCTAAAGGGTTTCTTCAGAAAAGTGTCACACGTGATGAGTTGGAGAAAGCCATTAAATCAGTGTGTAACGGAAATGCTTACTTTTCATCCGAAATTCTGACAGATCTTGCCTCTGTTATACCAAAAAAGGAAAAGTCAATTTTCGTAGAAAAGTTGAATGAACGCTTTACACCAAGAGAATTAAAGGTTCTTAAACTTATTGTTCATGGACTATCTTCCCAGGAAATTGCTGATCAAATGTTTATTAGTCCTAGAACAGTAGAAGGTCACCGCTCTAATCTGATAGGTAAAACCGGTACCAAGAATGTTGTTGATCTCGCTATTTATGCTATTCGTAACCATTTGGTCGAAATCTGATAAAACCGGACCCGTTACTTTAATCACGTAGTTTTACGCTATTCCATAAATAGTCTTACCTGTAATTTTGTAGGCATTAAATATCCTTAAATGTCGCATATAGTATTAGTGGATGATTACAAAGCGTTTCTGCGTGGTCTTAAGTTAATGGTTCAGGAAATTCCTGAAGTAACTATGATTAATGAAGCGGGGAATGGCGTGCAGTTTCTGGAATTAATCAGAAATACTAAACCTGATCTGGTGTTCCTTGATATCAGAATGCCTGATATTAATGGCATTGAATTAGCTCGCGAAGCTATGATACTGCATCCCGACATCAGGATTATTATTCTGACTATGTATGGAGAAGAACAGTACCTTGATGAAGCCAGAGCAGCCGGAGTTAAAGGATTTCTGTTGAAACCACCTAGTCTTTTACAAATCAGTGAGGCATATACTGCCGTGATGGAAGGAGGCGAATATTTTCCTGATATCAGATCTGATATAAAATCATGATTACCAAAAATCAGGTATAAATACGCTTTTTAAGGGGCTTCTCCCAATGTAATTTTGTCAAAAACAATTTTACAAACTGATAATTAATAACATATCCTTATGAAAAGAAAATCTACCAACAGACTTCGACAAGTAATTAGAAATCTCAGGCCAATTCTTCTTGCTGGTCAGATGATGATTTTGATTAGTACTTCTCACGCACAATTCTTCACAAAGATTGACTCCGGAACCCTGGTTGAAACTGGCAAGAAAACGTATTCAGCCTCATGGGGGGATTATAATAACGATGGATTTGATGATATGGTTATTGTGGATTATGACGTACTCCATACATCTTTATTCAAGAACAACCAGAACGGAACTTTTGATGCCGACACCAATAATGTGATTTTCACCACGCAGGGTCCGTCTATTGCATCTGTTTGGGGTGATTATGATAATGATGGTAATGTTGACTTGTTTATCTGTAACACTAAAGCCCAGGGTAGTGCCTTGTCAAAGAATTTCTTATTTAGGAATGAAGGTGACGGGATTTTTACAAGAATAACTGAAGGTGAAATTGTAAATGATACTGCCTGGTCAATGGGTGCTGCATGGGCTGATTATGATAACGATGGCTATCTTGACCTGTTTGTTTCAAACTTTATGGAACCTAATAATCTTTATCACAATAATGGTGATGGTACATTTGCCAAAATCACTGAAGGTGAAATTGTAACCGATGAATTCCATACATATTCGGCAGCATGGAGTGATTATAACAATGATGGTTTTCAGGACCTGTTTGTAGTGAACTATTACTATAATCTTCCTGAGGAAAATGATAGCTTTTATGAAAATAATGGAGATGGCACTTTTACAAAAAAGACATCACTATTAATCGTTAATGATTCAGCTGGAACACAAAGTGCCTCATGGGGCGATTTTAATAATGATGGCTGGATGGATCTGTTTATAACTGTAAATAACCTTGCAAGTGTTAAACATAATTTTCTTTATGTGAACGATGGCATGGGTGACTTCACATTAAGTAATTCGGTGCCTTCTCTTGATCAGGGAAACTCATTTGGCTCAGCATGGCTTGATTTTAATAATGATGGATTTCTTGACCTGACTGTTTCCAATAATGGGTCCTCATCCAACCGTCTTAATTTTCTTTATCTGAATAATGGGGATGAAACCTTTACCCCTCAGCCTGACGATGCAGTTACATTAACTCCCATGCGGGATTTCTGTTCAACAGTAGCCGATTATAATCATGATGGTTATTCTGATATTTTTACTCCTTCTTATTCAACTTCCATTGTTCATGGATTGTATCAGAATAATGGTGGAACAAATAACTATATTAGTATTCGTTTGGAGGGAGTTCAATCCAACCGTTCAGCTATTGGCGCAAGGCTTAAATGTTATACTGATGGAATGATACAAAGTCGCGAAGTGTCCTCAAATTCAGGTATGTATTGTGGAAGTAGTTTTATGCAGATATTCGGACTTGGTAATGCTACTATGGCAGATAGCATTACAATAGATTGGCCATCCGGCATTCATCAAGTGATTATGAATCCAACCATTAATTCAATTCATGAGATAATAGAAACAAATACAACAGGCGTTAAAGTGAACATTCCTGCTTCATTGAATATATACCCGAATCCGTCATGGGGTAAAGGAACTATTTCAATTAAAGCTTCTACAAATGGGAAACATAATCTTGAAGTTATTAATCAGTTGGGTCAAAAAGTATTAACACGCAGTATTTTTCTCAACTCAAATGAGATTTCTACAATTGGTTTTGAAGGATTGTCAACCGGCTTATATTTGATTAGATTGCAGGGTCCTGATAGTATGACAACCAGTAAACTGATTATTTCGAAATAGGAACTTTTTAATAATGTTTGATTAGTATTGGTAAATTTTGTCGGGAAAAGGAAAAACGGAGTTTAGCTCCGTTTTCCCTTTTTTTTAAAACAGCTAATTACAATAAATAAATTATTGTGGGATTGCTTGCTTCAAACTATCCATCATCATCTTTACTGACTTTTGGGTTTGTAGCGTTGATAAATATGAATTACTTAATAGAAAAGCAGCTATTCAGCGGCTTTTCTATTAAGTAATTCATGGAACTATTATTCAATAATAAATTTACCGGCACCGCATAAATGGCCTGAATTTATCATTAGTATATAGAGCCCTTTCTTAAATTGGCTGCAGTTGATAGTATATTCACCAGTTGCATCGCCTGTATAGGTGCCTGCTATTTGACCTGATGAATTAAAGCATATTATTTTATCTATAATCTTATTGCCGTCGAGCTTAACAGTAATAAAGTCTTTAGCAGGATTAGGATATACCTTAACTTTTAAATTGGCAGGTTGCTCAACAGACGGTTTTGTCAGCGCCTCATTATTGATCAATGAGCTTTTGGCTGACAAATATTCCACGTGTAAAAGTGCAGCTTTGGTGGAAGAACCCTCATAACTTTCAGCTACACGCTTTCCTGTACCTGTAAAGATGAAAGTTAAATTACCTATTGACTGGTAGTCAGATCTATTGACTATTTCCTGTATTATATTCTTAATATCAGGGGTTTGTTGAGCTGTGCCTGAGGCTCCAACCGTGTTCCATTTGGCTGGTACCCATGTAACATTGGTGGTTGTTTTTGGTCGTTGTGAAACATTATTCTGTGTATTGACAAATGTGAGTGAATTACCTGATGCTTCTCCTTGAATCATCAAGTTGCAGCTTGCTGTGGATTTTTCATCCACAGTGAACTGAATATAAGCTTTCGTAATGATTGCCCCCTGCGGTATGGCTGTGTTATTGAACCGAAGACCAATAATCTGATTCCCTGTTGTTTTAGTATCATATACAAGTTCAAGATCATCATTGGTCACATTTACACTTCCCGATTTACCTTCTTCAGCATCATTACTCCCTGTTGATATTCTCTGTTCAAGGATTATGGCAGATGGTGTAGCAACAGAAATATTCACTCCTGCTGAGACAGATGATAATCCCTGATTGTCAATAGCTTTACAAGTTAGGCTATAATTACCATTTTGCACATTTGCCCAGTTATACTCATAAGGTGAGGAAGCGTCTTCACCAAGTTTTTGATTATTGGAATAAAATTCAACTTTATTTACAGAACCATCAGGATCAGATGCTGTGGCACTAATTATAACAGTTGCCCCGGTATTATATGTTGTTCCACTTGCAGGTGCAGTAATTTGAACTACAGGCGGTTGGTTTGTCGGTGCCGTAATATGTACAGGTGAGGATATACCTTCATCGCCATCTGATTGAGTTACTTTTACATAGTAATAATCTCCTGTTATTGATGATAGATTATAAGAATATACGGGAGCAGCGTCATAAATCAACCACGTATTAATGACAGTTCCATTTTTAATTAGCTGAATTTGTGTAAAGATTTCATTATCGGCATCTGTGGCAGTGATAACAGCATCATAATTACCTGTCGGTATAGAAGATCCCATTTCTGATCCGTTGATCTTAAAGGACAATCCCAGGTTTTTATCGATAGTGGAATAGAATCTACGTGCATTTATAGCAATCATTATTCCACTACGAGTATTTTCAGGAGCTAGAACTGCCATTCTCATAGGTGTCGCTGTTCCCCAGGTAGCCGAATGATTATCATCACCTCCTGATGCCCCTATCTCCCAACCTCTGATAAGAGCCTCATCATAATAACTCTTATTGCCATCATTAGAAAAAAATCCATCATTGTAGTAGTATGTACTGAAACCGCCATGGTCATTCCATAGTTCTATTCCCACGAATTTTGAGGAAGGGGTGTCAGTGAAATGGTCAAATTCGGTATATGCTAAATTATCCCAACCGGGATGATTAAAAAATGCAATCCCATTACGACTATTTATCCATGTAAGAAGTGAATTGAAACTGCCAACCGTCGGAAAACCACAGTAGTCGTCAGTATTGAAGATAGATACATGTCCATAACTCCAGAAGCTGGACCATTCAAACCCATAGAAAGTAGAAAATACGCCTTCCTGATTTGCATTGTTAGCCGCTAATTTAATATTATTCCATTCAGTGGAAGATAACAATTCTCCATGGTCAGATAATCCAAAAAAGTCAAGTTGGCCATTGTTTCTGGCATATTGATATGCCTGCTCAGGTGTCCCCTCACCATCAGAATAACCTGAATGGTTATGAAGGCTTCCATAATAAACGTTATAGCCGCCGATTGATATTTGTGCAGAAGCAGTTATAACATTAAGATTAAAAATGAAGCCACTAAGGAGTAGAATGTGAATAATTGTTCTCATATACTTGGTTTTAAAGTCCTATAATTGCAAATTGTACTACCGTAAAGAGTTTTACAGCACATCTGGGACTCCTAGATCCGGGGGGAATACAAGTATATAAAATTACAACATTATTAAGGTTGAAGCAAGTAAATGTGTAAAACATTTACCAGTATTCATGAGCGAATGGTGTCAATTAAATGGAGAAAAGGACTGCTGCATGATCCTGAGCAAAGACGATTATTAAAAGTCAGGGTTGGGATTTATTTTACGTCACTATATATTCACCTTGTACCCACTAAGTACCCACTATATAAAAATAACAAGGTGACTAGTTAGTGAATACATAGAGAATAGTTAGCGTGTAGTTACAGGTGCAAAATGAATCCCAGCTGAATTCAATGACCCTCCCGACTTAACGTCGGGATGCTCCAACCAACTGAGCGGAGCCAAACAAAAAAGCCGCTAATCGCGGCTTTGACTTTTAGCTCCCCCTGCTAGACTTGAACTAGCGACCCTCTGATTAACAGTCAGATGCTCTAACCAACTGAGCTAAGGAGGAATGTTTTTCCCTCAAAAGGGACTGCAAAATTAAGTCTTTATTCTAAATAAACAAGCCCCCAATAAAAAAAATTAGTGTTTTTTGATAAAATTTACCTGAATCTTTTTCCTGATAGTAAATGCTTTCTTACTCTAGTACATATAACTCGGATCTTTCCCCACGCGCAAGGGCTTTTATTGTGGTTGTTCCATTTACATCAATCCCTTTTTGTTCCAGTGCTATCATCAGCGTTTCATAGGCACGATGCGGGGTGTTGTTTTCAGCACTAAGGTGTCCCAATAATATGTGGGAAATACCTGAGTGATAATTGTTAGCTATGAAACTGGATGTATCACTATTGCATAAATGCCCCGTTGGGCCATGAATCCGATCTTTCAAATGTTTTGGATAGGAGCCGAAGAGCAGCATATTTTCATCGTAATTTGACTCTATTATCATTGCATTGCATTGCCTGAGATATTTGGCTGCATTGTCGCAAATATGTCCAAGGTCAGTGGCTAAGGTAATACTCTTTATTTTATTTGAAATATGGTATCCCACCGAACCGTGAGCATCATGTGAAACAGGAAATGCCTCTATTGAAAAACCGCCAACTAAATAACGTTTCCCGGGTTTAACCTCCATAAACATTGATTGATCAACATCAAATGTCGCACGATTTCTTAGTATGCCCTTCCATGTTCCCTCGGTACAATAAACAGGGATCTTGTATTTTTTGGTTAAACGGGTTAGAGCACCAATGTGGTCAATGTGATCATGTGTAATAAAAATACCTTTAATTCTGTGGATTCCGGTGCCGATTTCTTCCAGTGTCTTTTTAATTCTTCGGGTGCTGATACCGGCATCAACAAGTATTCCTTCTTCATCTGATCCAAAATAATGGCAGTTGCCGCTGCTTCCACTAGCTAGGGTGCAGAATTCAAAGTTATGTGGAAATAAGTTAGTAGGCATTCTAAGTCGTTGTTAGAACGCAAAATTATATAAAATAGCGACGGGTCAATTATTTAAACTCTTCGGGTGAAATAGGTGCGGGTACAAGGTTGTTGACTGGTTTTATGCTTTTTAAATAAGCATAAATGGCACTGATATCCTCGTCTTTCATGTTAGTAAAGTTAAACCAGGGCATAGGTGGCAACAACATCCTTCCGCCGTCCATTCCTTTGAATTTTCCTTGAGTGAGTGCCTTCTTGAACTGCTCTTCTGTCCAGTTTCCTATTCCTGTTGGATCAGGTGTCAGATTTGCAGCAAATGATACCCCCCATGGACCGGCGGCTTGTGTAAGATCATAATTCATCAGAGCCCAACCCTTTGTAATTGCGTTCTTATCAGCAACAAGCAATGGCCTGTCAGCAGGATATCCTGATAACATTAATTCCTTGATAATCTCCGGGCCCCTTTCGGTCATTTGCTTTGGAGAATGACAATCGTTACAACCACCAATGGTCACAAGGTACTCGCCTTTAGCAATTAGCTCTTCCTGACTAAGTTCAGCGGTTTGTAAAGTTGTTTGTTCCATCTTCTCTTTATTGCCGGTGCAATAACTTAAGAGGAACACAATAGCAAGAATTGAAAGCATTGTAATAATTGATTTCATACCAAGATTTTTTAATGAACATAAGTTTAGAGGATCCAATCACTAAATAGGATAGCTCAAACATTCTTCAACTGATTTCCTGAAGCTGTTTGTTAGAACTGATCCTGGCAATGATTTTAAATACAACGACGAATTATTGCAAATGTTCAATATGGCTATTTACCTGAGAATCCATTTATTGAAAATGTTCTGTACATGATGCATTGTCAGATTGGCAATTGGTAAGTCATTGATTCTTTTGTATAACTTTGTCCAATAAGTTATGGCAAAATGCAATATACTTCTAAGGTAGTAAAAATTGGTGACCTTTTTTTGGGGGGTAATAACCCCATTAGGATTCAATCAATGACAAACACCAATACTCTTGATACTGTATCCACTGTTAATCAGGCAATAAGAATGATTAACGCCGGTAGTGAACTTGTTCGTATTACGGCACCCGGTGTAAGAGAGGCTGAAAATCTGGTTAAAATAAAGGAAAGGCTTTATTCTGAAGGATTTCGCGTGCCATTAATTGCTGATATTCACTTCAATCCCAAAGCTGCAGAGATTGCTGCCACAATCGTGGAAAAAGTCAGAATAAACCCTGGAAACTATATCGTGACTTCCCGAAAGGATTCTGGGATAACCAATAGTAAACCCGCATTATCACATTATTCAGAATTTGACTATCGTAAAGAGCTAGAAGAAATTCAATCCAATATTTATCCACTTATTGAAATTTGCAAGCAGCATGGAACTGCCATACGTATTGGCGTTAATCACGGCTCATTGGGTAATCGAATTGTAGAGCGGTATGGGGATTCGATTGAAGGGATGGTTGTTTCTGCAATAGAATATGCCCGTATTTGTAAACAACTGGATTTTCACAATCTGGTTTTATCTGTAAAGTCGAGTAATACAGTGATGATGTTGAATGCCTATAGAGAATTGGCACATCGACTGCAGCAAGAAGATCTAAATTATCCACTGCATCTTGGTGTAACGGAAGCAGGTGATGGGGAGCAGGGTCGAATGAAATCAATTGTAGGTATTGGTGCAGTTTTAGTACATGGGATTGGTGATACAATTCGGGTTTCACTAACTGAAGAGCCCGAGGATTAGCTTCCTGTTGCCAGGTCTATTGTAAGAAGATTCACAAGTCACAAACAAGAAGCCAGCAGCAGTCGTGAAGTCAGGAATGACTTGCTACACCATGAACTTAAGCCGCTTTATATTAATGATCGCTCAGTGAATGGGGGCTTCCCGGATTTTAATGACCCCGTGGCTCTGATTCTTAAGATAGATAATAAAATGTATAATGCCTTTCCTGATGGAAGACTCATTGAGTTGCCTTCTGAATTATTCATTCAGATAAGTCAGGAGAATGCCAAATTACCTTTAACTGACATTGTTTCAAGGATAAGCAATAATAGTAAGTTATGTTTATTGTTAAAGCTGCCAGTAAATGAAATCTATATTCATGTACGTCTGTTAAGGGAAGCAGGTTACAAAAATCCTGTAATTATCGAGGGAGTAACAAAATGTGAAAACCTCCAGGAATTGATGGTTGAGAGCTGTTTAAATGCCGGCTCATTGCTGCTTGATGGTATAGGACAAGGATTATGTATAGAAGTTGGTGACTTCACCGTTGATGATGTGATAAATCTGGGCTTCGGAATACTACAAGCAACCAGAGCACGAATCACACAAACTGATTATATTGCCTGTCCATCATGCGGCAGAACACATTTCAATATTCAGCAACGACTTCAGGAGATCAAGAAAGCTACATCGCAATTATCGGGGCTAAAAATAGCTGTTATGGGTTGTATTGTTAATGGGCCGGGTGAAATGGCCGATGCTGATTATGGCTATGTAGGTGCAGGTAAAGGTAAAGTAACGCTTTACAAAGGGAAAACCATTATCAAACAATCAATTCCTGAAGAAGATGCAGTTGATGAACTGCTGAAAATTATAGAAAAATAGAGAGATACCGGTATGGTAATCTCTCTATTTTTTAAGACTTCAGTTATAATGCTTTGATTTATTCTTCTATTGCCGCAACGCCGGGTAATACTCTTCCTTCAATATATTCAAGCATAGCGCCACCACCGGTGCTCACATAACTTACTTTGTCAGCTAGTTTGAACTTATTGATAGCAGCTACTGAATCTCCGCCACCAACTAGAGAGTATGCACCTTTTTCTGTTGCATGTGCTATTGAATGGGCAATTTGAATAGTGCCTTCAGCAAAGGCCGGCATTTCGAAAACACCCATAGGCCCATTCCATAAAATAGTCTGTGATTCCATGAGTATCTTATCGAATAGTTTTACAGTTTCCGGGCCAATATCCAGGCCTAACCATCCATCAGGTATCTCACCTGCTTTAACGGTTTGGGTGTTGGCGTCATTAAAGAAGCCATCAGCGGCAACTGTATCAACAGGCAAAATAAGATTTACACCATGCATTTTTGCACCTTCAATAGTATTTTTTGCCAACTCCAGCAGGTCATCCTCTACTAATGAATTACCGATTTTGCCGCCTAGAGCTTTAATGAACGTGAACATCATGCCACCCCCAATAATCAGGTTGTCTACACTGTCAATCAAGTGATTAATAATCTGAATTTTTCCAGATACTTTCGCTCCTCCAAGTACAGCCGTAAATGGCTTTTTACCCTCTTTCAATACCTTTCTTAAACTGGATACTTCAGCGTTCATAAGGTATCCAAACATCTTATCATCAGGAAAGTATGCTGCAATGAGAGCCGTTGAAGCATGTGCCCTATGCGCAGTTCCAAATGCATCATTTACATAACAGTCAGCATACGATGCCAGTTTTTTGGTAAATTCTTTTTGTTTCTCCTTGGTGGCTATCTTTGCTGCTTTCTTTTCTTCTTCAGGTGCATCGTCAGCAATACGCGGCTTGCCTTCCTCTTCTTCATAATACCTGAGGTTCTCAAGTAAAAGTACTTCGCCGGGATTTAAATTTGCACTGAGGGTAACTGCTGATTCGCCAATGCAATCATCTGCAAACTTCACTTCAATACCAAGTACTTGTGATAGATATGGCAAAATGTGTTTCAGGGAAAGCTTATTTTCAAAATTCTTTTTGGGTCGCCCCAGATGCGACATCAGTATTACAGAACCTCCCCCTTTCAGGATCTTATTAATTGTTGGTAATGTAGCATCAATACGGGTAGTATCAGTTATTTTTAAACCATCATTTAATGGCACGTTAAAGTCTACCCTTACTAAAGCACGCTTTCCATTAAAATTGTATGTATCAATACTTTTCATAATTAATGTAATTATTTTTTCAGACTTCGAAGATAATCAAAAATCAGGAAGCTTGAACATTGTAATTGTAGTTTCATGATATATATAGAACTCTTTTCCATTGCCATAAACCATAGATCAGACACTTATAGAGAAACATCAATTAAAGTTGTTTATCTTTGCCTTTTAACAATTTAACGACAAATGGAGAATTTTAACGGCAACATCATATCAAAGTTGCCGGCCACAGGCACTAGTATTTTCGCTATAATGAGCGGTTTGGCAAATGAATATAATGCTATCAACTTATCTCAGGGATTTCCTGATTTCCCAATCGATGAGACTCTGATAAAGCTGGTCCATGAAAATATGCTTAAAGGAAGGAATCAATATGCCCCAATGCCGGGTATAATGCCTCTTCGTGAGAAAATATCAGAGTTGTTTTTCGACAGATATAAGGTTTCCTACCATCCTGAATCAGAAATCACCATCACTGCAGGTGCAACACAAGCTCTATATACTGCTATTGAAGCATTCATACGTCCCGGTGATGAGGTGATTGTGTTTGAACCAGCGTACGATAGCTATGGACCGGCTGTTCGTTTACAAGGTGGCATGGTCAAGTATGCCCAGCTTAAACAGCCTGATTATACTATAAACTGGGATACCCTGGCATCTCTCATTTCAGGTAATACCCGGATGATTATTATTAATTCACCTCACAATCCAACAGGTAGTATCATAAGGGCTTCTGACCTTAAGAAGCTGGAAACCCTGATTAAAAATCGTGATATTATTGTGTTGAGTGATGAGGTATATGAACACCTGATATTTGATAATCATAAGCATGAGAGTGTCTGCAAATACCCTTCATTAGCTACACATTCATTAATTGTTGGTTCATTTGGCAAGACTTTCCATACAACAGGCTGGAAGTGTGGATTCGTGCTGGGTCCACCAAATCTAATGGCTGAATTTCGCAAAGTTCACCAATTTGTGGTATTTGCAGTTAATACCCCTGTTCAATATGCTATTGCTGAGTTCCTTTCAAATCAGGAGAATTATATCCACCTGGGCACCTTCTATCAGAAAAAAAGAGATTTATTCCTGAGCTTGGTTAAGTCGTCACGTTTTACTGCTGTTCCTGCCAAAGGTACTTATTTCCAGTTGTTGAATTATTCAAACATAAGTGATGAAAAGGAAACCGACTTCGCAATTCGTCTCACCAAAGAATTTGGTATAGCCTCTGTTCCTGTTTCTCCTTTCTATCATAATCAGACAGACAACAAAATGTTACGTTTCTGTTTTGCAAAAACCACGGAAACGCTTGAGAAAGCTGCAGATATATTATGCAAAATTTGAAGTGCTTAAAATAATACTTTTGATATGAACCCGACACCCATTAATGTTACTATTATTCAGGCTCCGTTAGTATGGGCAAATACAGATGCAAACCTGAAGTATTTCACCAAAGAGCTCGATAAATGTAAAAAGCCAACCAATCTTGTGGTTTTACCAGAAATGTTTGCTACCGGTTTTATCACCGATGTCACTGACATTAAGGAAACCATGAATGGCCGGGTTATTAAATGGATGAAAAATGAAGCCGCCAGACTAAATTGTGTAATAACAGGTAGTATTGCATTGAATGATAATGGTTCATTTTTAAATCGATTGATTTGGATGAAGCCTGATGGAAGCTTTGAACAATATGATAAGAGGCATCTCTTCAGGATGGGCGATGAACATCTTTCCTTTACCCAAGGGACAAAACCTTTAATAGTTGAGCTTAATGGTTGGAAAGTGAAACCTTTGGTGTGTTATGACCTTAGGTTCCCGGTTTGGAGCAAGAACAGATTAATTGACAACCACTATGAGTATGATTTATTGATATACGTTGCCAACTGGCCTGCGAGCAGAAGCAGCATTTGGCATACCCTACTTGCTGCCAGGGCTATTGAGAATCAGGCCTATTGCATAGGGGTTAACCGCATTGGTGAGGACAATAAAGGAATACCACACAACGGCGGTTCCGTTATTCTTGATTTTAAAGGAAGACTTATCACGGGGTGTGAAGATAAAGAACCTGAGGTTGTAAATTACTTGCTGGACTACGAATTACTTCAGAATTACAGGAATCAGTTTAAAGTAGCTTTAGATTGGGATGATTTTAAAATAGTCACACAATAAATTTTAAAAATAGCAATCATTGACAATAAGTTGGTTGATTAGTATAATAGGGTGTCAAAAATAAGGGAAAACTATGCGATTTGAAGATTCACATTTCACACCTGTTATAAAGGAAAATCTTGCCTTAATGGGATTCAAGAGGCCAACTGACATACAGTTTAAAGCCATACCACCAATACTTAAAGGTGAGGATGTGCTGGCCATAGCTCAAACAGGGACCGGGAAGACTGCCGCATTTGTGATTCCGGTGGTTAACCAGTTGATGATAGAAAAGAATCAGGGAGGAATCAGGTGTTTGGTAATGGTTCCTACCAGAGAGCTGGCTCTTCAGATTTCTGAAGTGTTTGAACTGATAAGCAAGGGGAGTAGTTTAAAGGTTCTATGCGTTTATGGCGGCGTTGAGCAGGATCCGCAAATTAAAAGTCTTCAAAAAGGCGTTGATATATTGGTAGCTACACCCGGACGTATGTTTGATCTGGCCAGCCAGGGTTATATTTCAATTGATAAAGTTAAAATCCTGATTCTGGACGAGGCTGATCATATGCTTGACCTTGGTTTTATTCACGATATACGTCAGTTGGTTGCTCAACTTCCCAGACGACGTCAAACGCTTTTCTTCTCAGCCACGATCAATCATGAGATAAAGAAACTTGCCTATTCTCTGGTGAAAGAGGCTATTAGAATTCAAATATCACCCAAAGATCCTGTTTCTAAGAACATTGACCATTTCGTGATATATGTTGAAATGGATGACAAGAGGTTTTTTCTGGAACGCATAATTAAAGACAATCCTGATAGTAAAGTGCTTGTTTTTGTGCGGACAAAAGTACGTGCTGAGCGTGTTCAGGCTGCTTTGCAAAGAGTTGATATTTCAAGCCTTACCATGCATGGCGACAAGAATCAAAAGGAACGCGAAAAAGCTCTTCATAAATTCAGGACCGGTGAAATTCGTATCCTTATTGCAACTGATGTTTCCTCCCGGGGTATAGATATACCTGATGTTCAGTATGTGGTGAATTATGATCTTCCTGAGAAAGCAGAGAACTATGTCCATAGGGTTGGGCGTACCGGACGAGGAACCAAGAGAGGAACAGCGGTTTCCTTTTGCAGTTCCGAAGAAAAATTAGTTCTTGATGAAATTCAAACATACTTGGACAAGGAAATAGATGTACTCTCTATTTCAAAAAATGAATACTCTGAGACCATTGAATTTTCTGCTGAAGGTCCAAAAGATTGGCGAACATTGATAAATGAAGCGGAGAAGGAAGAACTAAAGAGAGGTAAGAAAAGGAGCAAAAAGAGGAAGAAATGACTTTCGTCCAGGCCCAACAATTCTTACAGTTAGCTTTTTACAACCAGTTTAAAGCCAATACCATGCACATTAATCAATTCAACACCCGCATCATTTTTCAGGTACTTACGCAATTTGGCAATATAAACATCCATACTACGCGCATTAAAGTAACTATCGTCCTGCCATATCTTATTTAGAGCGAAACTTCTGTCTAAAGTTTCATTCATGTTTTCGCAAAGTAGTCTAAGCAACTCATTCTCTTTTGATGTGAGCCTTTGTTCCTCTCCGTTGAGCTTAAGTGTTTGAAGGTTGTAGTCGAAATCAAAATTGCCTATTTTAAAGGTTTTAGTACCTGAAGGGCTCATACCAGACCTTCTAAGAATGGCTTCCATGCGTAAAAGCAGTTCGTCCATGCTGAATGGTTTGGTCAGATAATCATCTGCTCCTGCCTGAAATCCTTTGAGTTTGTCTTCTTCAAGTGATTTTGCTGTAAGGAATAGTATGGGAATCTGCTTATCGTGCTGTCTGATGTCTTTAGCAAGGGTAAAACCATCTTTAACCGGCATCATGACATCAACTACGCAGAAATCATATTTCTCCCTTAGAAACTGCTCATATGCTTCCTGGCCATTAACGCACAACCTTGTGGCATATCCTTTTGCTTCAAGATATGATTTGAGAATATTACCAAGATTGCGGTCATCCTCTGCTAATAATACTTTTACTTTTTGATTTTCCATACTACAAATTTAATATTTCATCCTTTATAAGGCAACCATATCCTGAAAGTTGATCCTTTACCCGGTTCACTTTCAACACTTACTCTGCCCTCGTGCTTATCAACTATGAATTTAACATAGCTTAATCCCAATCCAAATCCCTTTACATTATGAACGTCACCGGTAGGTACTCTGTATAATTTCTCAAATATTTTTTTCAGGTTGGCTTTATTAATCCCTATGCCGTTGTCAGTAATGCTTATTTGAATTCCATTATTCAAGTCGAGTGTGGATATTGTTATCAAAGGTTTCCTTGGTGAGTATTTATTGGCGTTGTCCAACAAGTTGTTGATTACGTTGGTAATATGCACTTTATCTGCCAGAATAATAGGGTCAGTGGCATTTAATTGCGTGACTATGCTACCATCACGAATCTCAACCTGAATGGCAATTTTATGTGCAACATCCTCAATTATACCATGAAGGTTGATTTTCTCTTTTCGTAATTTGAGCTGTCCTTTCTCGAGTATAGCTGTCTGCAATATTTTCTCAGCCATATCACCCAATCGCTTGTTTTCTTCACTGATAATCCCAATATATGAATGAACAAACTCTTCTGATTTTGAAACCGATTTATCATTCAATACTTCGCACGCCAATGATACGGTACTTATGGGAGTTTTGAATTCATGCGTCATATTGTTTATGAAATCATTCTTCATTTCCGACAATTTCTTTTGTCTGAAAATAGCTATTATGACGGTCATAAATGAAAGAATGATAACCAACATCAATATTCCTGATATCGTTAATATACCACCCATTTGCACCAACAGATAACGTGTTTGATTGGGGAAAAACAGCACGAGGTAATCGGGAGATGCATAATTATTTGATGGAAATAACCGGAAGTAAAGCCCCTGATCAAGCAATGATTGCCTGAAATCTTTATCCTTTTCAATTACCATCAGGTTGCGTGCTTTGCTGAAAATGCCAAACTCATATTGAGTTTTAATGCCTTTATTGGCTAATGACGTTTTTAGTAATGTGTCAAGCTTGTCTTTTGTTAACCAGCTCTCAATGTAGGGAATAAAAGGATTATTAAACATCTCATCAAAAACCTGGTTCAATAGAAATGCCTTCTTTCTATTCAGTTGCTTTGCTCTTTCGCTCAGGCTCCCGGCACTATCAATGATACTATCATTTCCGGGGAAGTTTAAATTAGAAGAATCTGATTTTTTAACCATTTTCCACTCATTGTTATCAAGTATCTCACCCCATTCTTGCTTGCGTTCATAGTTGAATGAACCTGAACCACTGTTAATATGCTCGGTACTTCCTGTTTCGAGAAAAATGAGGTAATCCAATGAATCAATTGATCGTAATAATGTATTGTATTCCATGTTTTTACGAATCTGCCTGTTCATTTCTTCCTTCTCAATCTGTAACATTAGCTCATTAACTGCCTCAGCAACACTCCTATGAAAATTGGCTTCTCGCAATTCTATAGCATTCTTGATCCAATAGGTCTGAATACCAATCAATAGAATAATGGCAATACTTACCATTAGTGTTATCCAAATAATCAGTCGACTGTTCATAACACAAAGGTAAACGACCTAATTGTTTGTATATCCAAACCTTAACATCTTTTAACGTTTGTTGTAATTGATTAACATGTCAGCGGAGTTCATGAGTGTACATTTGTATTGTCAAAAGTGATTGACTATACCAATTGATTATATAGTAGTGTGTGTGTGAAACTATAAATTGGTTTTGTTGTGTGTAAAAAAAACGAATGCAGCTTTGATATGCTGCATTCGTTTTTTTTATAATATTGAACTACCTTTGTAGATTGTATGTTAATTCAATTTATCCTGTAATTCAACCCCATTCTTACCCAACACACAATGATTGATCTTACAATAGATACCCGCGGCCTTGAAGGCTTTGTCGATAATACGATACTTGAATCATTCACAAATGAGTTAATCCTTCATCAAGGCACTTTGCTTAATAGAAGTGGAAAAGGAAATGATTTTCTTGGTTGGATAACTCTGCCTGATGAGGTTAGTGAGGAGTTGCTGACGAGTATTGAAAATGATGCCCGTTTTATTGCTCGCATTGCTGATATTTATGTTGTTATAGGTATTGGAGGTTCATATCTTGGTGCAAGGGCAGTTATTGAAGCAATGCAAAACAATTTTGCATCATTATTGTCACGTGACCACAGAGGCAAACCATTAGTAGTGTATGCTGGCAATAATATCTCTGAGGATTATCTTGCTGATTTGCTAAAGATTCTTGATCAGCGTGATTATGCTGTGGCTGTGATATCTAAAAGTGGTACAACTACTGAGCCTGCCATAGCATTCAGGATTTTGCGCAAGCATCTGGAAGAGAAATATGGTAAGGAAGAAGCACGTAAGCGAATAATTGCAATTACTGATCAATCAAAAGGAGCCTTGAAGCGTCTTGCAACTTCTGAAGGGTACAAAACGTATGATGTGCCCGATGATGTAGGCGGCCGATATTCTGTTCTCACCCCTGTTGGTTTATTGCCTATTGCAGTCGCCGGGTTTGATATCCGTCAATTGGTTGCCGGTGCCAAAGCAATGAAAGAGGTGGTAACCACTGCCAAAACAATTGATGATAATCCGGCATTCAAGTATGTAGCTGCCAGGAATGCTTTGTACCGGACAGGCAAACCTGTGGAGGTTATGGTCAACTACCTGCCCTCTCTAATCTATATTACTGAATGGTGGAAACAACTCTTTGGTGAAAGTGAAGGCAAAAACAATAGAGGGATTTTTCCGGCCGGTGTGAGTTTTACTACTGATCTCCATAGTATGGGGCAATATGTTCAGGATGGACTGCGTATTCTATTCGAAACTGTTCTTAGCATTGATCAACCTCAAAAGAATCTGACTGTGCCATTCGAGGACGATGATTCTGATGGTCTAAACTTTGTTGCAAGAAAAAGAATACATCTGGTTAACCGTGAAGCTGAACGAGGAACCTTACTGGCTCATATTGATGGAGGTGTTCCCAATATACTTATCAGGCTCCCCCAACTTAATGAATTCACATTAGGTCAATTAATTTACTTTTATGAATTCTCTTGTGCACTCTCAGGTTATGTTCTGGATGTAAATCCTTTTGACCAACCCGGTGTAGAGGCATATAAAAAGAATATGTTCGCACTGTTAGGTAAACCCGGGTTCGAAAAGCAAACGGAAGAACTCAGAGAACGTTTGAAATAGATTATACTACACCGTCAATTCTAGAATCTTAATATTGAATCTAATCAACTTAATGAGATAGCAATGGATAATAAAGATTTGCTCATAAAATACATGGTTGAGAGTTTTAATCATGATCATCAGATTATGCCAAAACATCAAGGGAATCCTTTCATAACCATATCTCGTGAGCATGGGTGCCAGGGTAATACGCTTGCAATTTTGTTACGCGATGAGTTGCAGAAACGGGGGCAGAAATGGAATATCCTGAATAAGGAGATAATCATGGAATCAGCTAAGTTGCTCGATATGGAACCCCGTCGTGTAAAAGATATTTCAGAGTCGGTTGATAGAACCCTGATGGATGAAGTGCTCAGAACCCTTACTACCAAATATTATAAAAGTGACCGCAAGATTCGCAAAACTGTCTCTTCAGTTGTAACTGCTGCTGCTAATGAGGGAAATGCTATTATCGTGGGCAGGGCAGGTGCTGCTTATACCTTTGGTTTAGAGCATTCATTGCATATCAAGTTATATGCTCCACTTGAATGGCGTATACAGTCATTAATGTCACGCTACCATGCAACTCGCGAACAGCTTGTTAAAGATATCAATAGCATTGACCTGAAGCGTCATAAACTGGTTTCTTCTGCTATTAAAGGGGTAAATGATCAGAATATGCTCTATGATATCCAATTCAATACAAGTACCGTTTCTCATAAAGAGATTGTTGCTATGGTAATTAGCGTATTGGATGAAAGGATGAAAAAATAGCAGCTTATTTTTCTGCTACCATTATTGCTGCTGCACCCATTAATAATGGTGTTCCATTGGTTTCGCTGAAACCTGCATTCTTTAAGAGAATTGACAAATCATCCAATGTATAGTAATGATTGGCAGAATGGGCAAGGTAATTATATGCTTGACGGTTACCGGAAATCAAACCACCAATGGGGCCGGTTATCAGGTTATGATATAAGTGATAGAAAAACCTGATAATTTTGTTTTGTGGTTGACTTGTTTCTACAATTACAAAACGACCTCCGGGTTTAAGGATCCTGAGAACTTCCTTCATGTGTAATTGAGCGTCCGGATTTTCAAATGTGAGATTCCTGAAACCAAAAGAGATGCCAACTGCATCAAAGTAATTGCTTTCAAAAGGCATATTGCCTGCATCACCTTGAATGAGATTAACCCTGCCTTCTCCAAATACAGCTACTTTCTCTTTGGCACGTGCCAGCATAGTATGGCTGAAATCAAGTCCAAACAGCTCAGTTTCCTTTCGGGCATTCCCTGCTATATGCATTGTCAGGTCAGCGGTTCCACAACATAAATCCAATACTCTTGAAGGATTATTTTCAAGAACTGCCTTAGCTGTTTTCTTGCGCCAGCCTTCATCCATATTGAGAGTTAATATCCTATTGAGCAGATCATATTTTGGTGGTACTTCTGTAAATATCTTTTGAGTTGGCCTGTGCCCACTTTCGTCTCTAAACATGCTTGTGGAATTTTGAATGCAAAGATACTCAATTTGTACTAATGGCCTTATTTCTTCAAATAGTTGAGCTGCTTCATTTTAAAAGTATGTAGTTATACTGTAGACTTTTTAACTAACTTTGCGTTCTCCCAAAAATTCAAACATTATGAAGAATAAAGCATTGATGACGGCTATTATACTGGCCATGCTTATTGGCAGTATCTTTTCTTTGAATGCTAATCCAATCGCTGATAATGCGAATATTGACAATGTAACTATGGAAAAAGTCAAAACAGCACTTATTAATAAATATGGTAAAACTGCTGAATTCCGTATTGATAGAGGAATTCAGCAAGCTGCCTTACTATGGCGTGAGTCAGATGGTACTCCACAGGAATTCGAACAGTTCTGTATGGATAATTTCGTTAACGATGCAGAAGCACTTCAACGTTTGTATTCCAAACTTGAACGTAACTTTGAGATATTCTCTGGTTATTTCAACATTATGGATTTAAAGTTAAAGGAGCCCATTCATCTAACCGGTGGCGAGATTGAGCCTATTGATATGATGTTTGGCAGTTACAATGTAGGTGCACATCTTACTGATGATTTCTTCAACAACAAAATAGCATTTATAACAGCCCTCAACTTCCCATATTTTACCCTTGAAGAAAAGACAATAAAGGGTGCTGACTGGTCAAGAAAAGATTGGGCTTATGCCAGAATGGGTGACCGGTTTACCTCAAGGGTGCCGGCCGATATAGTTATGAATGCTTCCAAAACACTTACAGAGGCCGACACTTATATCTCTGAATATAACATCTTTATGGGTAATTTGCTGAATGCAAAGGGTAATCAGTTGTTTCCTGCTGATATGAAACTCATTACTCACTGGGGTTTGCGTGATGAGCTGAAATCAAATTATGTTGGGCCAAATGGCTTGGAAAAGCAGCGAATTATCTATAATGTGATGAAGAGAATCATCGACCAGAGTATCCCACAGCAGGTGATTAACAGTGGTGATTATACCTGGGATCCTGCTGTAAATAAGATTTTTAAAGATGGTAAGGAAGGCTCCTTTACCCGTGAACCGGATAAGAGATATGCTGTATTGCTTGATAATTTCAAGGCTCTTAAGGCAATGGATGCTTACACTCCCAATCTCCCGACATATATTGACAGGGCATTTGAAGAAGGAATGGAAATACCTCAGGAAGACGTGGAGAGGTTATTCACACAATTTGTTTCATCTCCACAGGTTAAGGAAGTAGCTGCTTATATAAGCAAACAGCTTGGCAGAAAGTTAGAGCCTTTTGATATATGGTATAATGGTTTCAAGTCAAGAGGTGGGCTTCCTGAAGAAGAGTTGACAGCCATGACTTCAGCCCGATATCCAAATCCGGCAGCTTTTAAGGCCGATATGCCAAATATTCTTGTAAAACTTGGTTGGAAGAAGCAGAAAGCAGAGGAAATCTGTTCTCTAATTCTCGTTGATGCCGCCAGAGGATCAGGCCATGCCTGGGGTTCTGCCATGCGTAATGATTATGCCCACCTTCGCACACGGATCAATGAGAAAGGTATGGACTACAAAGGCTACAATATTGCAGTCCATGAGTTCGGTCATAACGTGGAGCAAACCGTTACCATGAATGATGTTGATTACTTTATGCTACAAGGCGTTCCAAATACTGCCTTTACTGAAGCTGTTGCTTTCCTGTTCCAGAAACGTGACCTTGAATTGCTGGGTTTACCTAATGCTGATCCTAACAAGGAGCATATGATGGCTCTTGATAATTTCTGGGGCAGCTACGAAATAATGGGAGTTTCATTGGTTGACATGAAGGTTTGGAAGTGGATGTATGCAAATCCGAATGCAACTCCGGCACAGCTTAAGGATGCTGTTATTTCTGCAGCCAAGGAGGTCTGGAATAAATATTATGCAGATATATTAGGGAGTAATGATGAACCTATTCTTGCAATTTATTCTCACATGATTGATAATCCACTTTATCTGTCTAATTATCCAATGGGACACTTAATAGATTTTCAAATAGAACAGCAAGTAAAAGGAAAGCCTCTGGCTGCTGAGTTCCAACGTATGTATACGCAGGGGCGTTTAGTACCTCAGGTGTGGATGAAAGGGGCTGTAGGAAGCCAAATAGCTATTGAGCCAACGCTTAATGCCGCCAGTGCAGCGCTTAAGGCTTTAAAATAAGGTCATCAAATGGTGATATTTCAATAATAGGTACTCAATATCCGTACCTCTAATTTAAACTACCATTATTGAAAGAACTTAAGAATAGTCCAATAACTAACAAAAGAGGTGCACCATGGTACACCTCTTTTGTGTTTCAGATTGGATAGACATTTATTATTTTATAAGTTTCAATCCTTCAGATGCCGATTCATCATTTGGCCGGTTCAACAGTGCTTTATTGAAAAGCACCTTTGCTTCCCTGAGTTTGTTGAGCCTGAAGTATGTCCATGCTGACATTATCATAACGTCATAATCAAACGGGTATAGATTGATTAACTTGTCAAAGTGCTTGTTTGCCGATTGGTATTCTTTTCTTTCATAGTAGAGCGCCCCTAATCTATAATTACCATAGTAATTGTTAGGGTCAATTGCCAGAATCTCTTTGTACTTTTTAATTGCCATCTCTTGATTACCCATCGCATATGCAGGAAATGCATAACCCAGTTTAGCTTCAATTGAAAGTGGAAGTATAGCTATAGCTTTATTGTAATGGTCTATTGATTTCTTGTAGTTCTTAGTTTGATAATAAAGCCATCCCAACCGGAGGTTCATTTCGTACGAGTCTTCTTTGTAGACCTTGTTTAATGAAGTAATGGCTTTTAAATGTTCATTATTGTATTCATAGGTATAGCTTTCGGCAAATGCTTTTACTATATCAGCAATGTTCTGTGAATGAACTTCAAATGCCGTTATTATCAAAAAGAAGATGGTTGTTATGGCTGACTTTATTTGATATTCCATGTTATTCCTCCGGTTATAATGTGTTTGAAATAGGTAGTATACGCCCTTTGGATTTCATAGTTTTTTACTGAGAAATAGGTGGCTGCATCGTTTTCAATAAGTTGGTATCGCAGGGTTAAGCGGATTTGTTTATTTAGGTCGTAAATTAATAGCGAAGCAATACGATAATTTGATTCCACCACCTGGTTGTTTAGAAGTTGTGCATTTTGCTCTACAGTATTCACCAGATTGCCTTTGGTTCCTGATAATTCAAGCCATGTTTTATTAAAGGTCTTAAACCCTATAGTCTGAGAGGCAATAAATGGTTGATTTGCACGGTCAGGCATGTACGATAAGCCGCTGATTGAATAAAGATTGAGATTCCCAAAAGGAAGTACCATTACTGATGCAGAGTATTGCATGCTTCTGCTATCATTTATTGTAAGATGCCACATGCCAACATCAGCCTGCCAGTAATTATGTGAATAGATAGCCTTCCCTCCGATTATGAAGTTGTTATATCTTATCCCAATAGGATTTCCCAGGTACAGATTAGTGATTGAATCAATTGAAAGTATAGGTTCTGAAATATCTGTCCGGGCAAACCTGATAGCAGGAATTAGTTGGAGTCTCTTGTTCAAACATACTGCCGGCGAGATATAGAATTCTGTTTGCTTTACTTTAAAATCGCCATTAAGTGAATCAACATCCCTGATGTAAATACTTCTGTGTTTGCTGAGATTGATTTGGCTTACTGCAATATCTACTATAAAATTTTTACCTAGAGGTTTTTTCAAGCCAGCCACTAAGTAAAATGCATTCTGTTCTGAATATTTTTCAGTAAACAGTGTGGAATTATTTTCATCAATATTTCCCGTTTCTTTGGTGTCATTACTGATTACCGGACCAGCTTCAATGTATAGTGTCGGATTCATAAACTTCTTACTGAACTCATGGTTCAAGTCAGGTGAGAAATTCCTCGTCAAACAGCCTGCATGTGGCTTCCTTCCTGTAAAAGTATAAGCATAGTATAGCAGTTCATTGGCATAGTCATTTTTGTTGTTCAGCTCAACAGCTTTTTCAAGATGCTTTGCTGACAGGGAATATTTCTGAAGATGAAAAGCTGCAGCACCTGTTCTGACCCTGACGTTGAAGTAGTCGTATCCTGCTTTAATAGCTTCTTTGCCTGTTATGAGCAAGCTATCCCATTTCTTTTGGTTATATAGTTCAAGAGTTATTGATTCATAATCAGGTAAGTGGTTACCTGTTGAATCTGCATTTGTCTGGGCAGTCGAGATCAGTGTAATTATTAATAGCGCAAATGTCAGTAATGATCTCATAATTAATCTTGTTTTGAAAATTTATATATCTCTTTCCTGCCCTCATTATTGATAGTTATTTGATAAAGACCTGAATCATTTAAAATTATTTGCGAGTCTATATTCAAAAATGTATATCTGAGGCATCTGAAGTTAACTTTTGAATTTATCAAAATGGTATTTCCGGCCATATCTTCTTGTCTTTTCAGGAAACGCAATGAGAAAACGGGTCTTATGAAAATATTGAACGACGCAATAAAATCCTGTAAGAGACGAAGAGATGAATAAGGCAAGACAGTTGGTGGAAATACGTCGTTTACCTGCAAGTCGGGATAATAACCCAAAGGAACTTGATAAGTGACCAGAAAGAAATAATATAGGGCACTTTTCCTGTTACCCTGGAAGTGGGTGAAGTAAAAAAGGTTGCCATCTGTTTTCAACCAGGCTGTTGATTTGGTTTTGGGGCAATACAGGTATATGTTTTTATAACTATCCGTCTTTACTTCCCAATGCCATTTATCTTTATCATTTATGATGAAGTTTATTGTTTGTCCGGATATAAATCTGAAGGCTTTTACCAGTGAATTATCGGGTTGTATGTTTTCAATAATTTCCTCCTTCAGAGGAGTATTATAAAGATTCAGTTTGTATTTACCATTTAGAGAAATATATTGAGATATTGGATAAGCAATTGTGGATGATCCTATATAAGGATTGACCTGAACCTGAAAATGCAAGTGAGGGAAAGGCGAGCGACCGGAGTTGCCGCTATATGCTATAACCTGACCTCTTTGAACAAATGCCCCCTTTGGAAACAGGATGCTCTCCTTTTTCAAGTGGCTGACCTTACTATACAAATTTTCTGAATGCTTGATCACAACACTGTTACCCCAATTCTGTTCCATGTTAGTGATACCGGGTTCATTATCCTCTACATGGTTGACCAGATCCTGAATCCATCCATCAGCAGGAGCCAGAACAGGTTTATTGTAACAATAGTAATCATTTAGTGATAAGCCCTGCTTTTCAAACTCTTTGCCATTTTCGTCCTTTATTACAAAGTCCAGGGCATGTTGCCATTCATCCTTATGCGTAATATCCCCGTTATATGCTTGTGCCACATATCGGAACCCAAAGTAGGGTAATGTGAGAGGAAAATATAACATACCTCTGAAACGCTCATTGGAATTTATGGTTGCATAAAGGTTCTTTTCTGGTGAAAAATGCTGAATTGATACTATTTCCGGCTTCGTGGTCATTCGCTCCCTGAATTTCAATGAATAAAGAAACATTAGCACTACCGAATTAAATGGGAGAGAATATACAGGCAATTGATATATTCCAAAAATTTGAACTGATGCAGTTATAAGCATTGAAACAACTGGAGTTATCAGCACAATCCAGAGCATTGACCATTTTGATGCAATGGTAAAGAAACTCCCAATGGCAATGGCAGTTAGTATGTGGTTAAATCCTATGAAACTATAATCCAGTTCATGAATATCTGCTCCAATTACAACATAAAATAGCCAGGCACACGTAAAACCGATTACTGAAAACAGGAAGGCTATTCTTGAATACAATAATAATCCAACTGCGATTAATAATCCTGCCAATAAGTGGTATTGAAATATGATAGCACCCAACGACCTGAAATATGTTTTAACATAAATGGGCCAATTCAGATCATTGAACCAATTGTACAAATCAACCAAAACAGGACCACCTCTAATAAACATGGTGTTCATTGTAAAGATACCTGATTCACCTGATTCCAAACCTGTGTAACTGCGTGTCGCAATTATTGCCACCCAAATGGAAATAAGGAATGGGATGGAAAGATATGGTAAGGCGTATTTGCCAATAACTCCTTCAGAAGCAAGAGTCAATAGTAAAGTGGCTAATGTGATAAAAATAAGGATGATATAAAATGCCACTGAAGGTTGAATTGCTATTCCCATACCCAATCCAACCAATAGTGCATTAAAGCCATAGAGGCCACTGCTTATTTTCTTTAAGTTTAAACCCAATAGCATTGCAAATGCATTGGTTATCATAACTGATATAATTCCTGTAATACCGGTATAAATATCAAAGAAACTTACCAACAGGAGAATAAATCCAAAGAGTTTATTCTTTGAAAAAAATACAAGCGTGTAGCTGTTCAGGAAGCCGGAAACAAAGGATATTATAGCCTTTTTATTCATTTTCGATATTATAGAGGATTTTAGGGAAACACAACAGAATCCGAATGAAGTATCAGTGATTCAGGAACCTGTTCCTGCATTTGAATGTTGTCAAGTTTTTCCCGTTCACGTATAATCCTGATTTGTGAATCTTTATCAATCAACACTACTCTGGGTCTTAGAGTAATGAATTGCATCCATTGTGTAATATTGTATGCACCAACATTATGGATGACTAATTTATCACCCTTATTCAATTGAGGAAGATTAACGCTCTCACGAATACAATCAATGTTCATACAGAGAGGGCCATAAAGTGACGTGTCCTCTCTGTATTGTGAATGACCTTGAGCAGGAGTAATTTGGTGCTGGTACCAGAAAGATGTGAATAGTATATTAACGCCGGCATCTATAATAGTTGCACGTCTGCCTGATGGGAGTCTTTTATTTCCAATAACTGATGAAATGAGCCAGGCGGCGTCATCAATCAACGCCCTGCCTGTTTCCAGAACAAGTATGGGCAGGTTCTCGGGTTTTATTGGACTATTCAAAAGTGCAGTGGAAATGGCTTCTGCATAATCGTCAAATCCGGGATTAGTATCACTCCCTGGTAAATAGGAGCCCTTGAGCGTATTTTTTGATGCAAAGCCGCCTCCCAGATCCAAATATTTTATTGTGTGGTTGTATTTAGTATATAGGCCTACTGTCAATTCCGCAAGTTTGGCAGCTGCTATTCCGTATGCATTTGCCGACATAATAAACGTGCCGATATGCGTATGGAGTCCCATCAATTCAAGCTTTCCCGAGTTCATAATCTTGTTTAGGGCATCCCATGCCTGGCCATTCTCATAGTTAAAGCCGAATCGGTCCCACATTGGATAGATTCCGGTATCCATATTTACCCTGATAGCAACTTTTGGCTTTTGTAATGTTGCTTCTGCCAGATTGATTAATTGATATAATTCATCGGGATGATCAATATGGATTAGTGAACCATTATTAGCAGCAGTTATCAGCTCTTCTTCTGACTTGCCGGGGCCATTGAATATTATTTTCTTGGGATCAATGCCGTTGGCAATGGCTTTATCATATTCAAAACCTGATACAACTTCTGCCCACGCTCCCTCCTGGTGAAAAATATTAGACACGGCTGTCAGGTAGTTTGTTTTATAAGACCATGCAAATTGCACCTTAGGGTATCTTGTATTAAATGCTTTATAGGCCTTGCGGAAAGTATTTCGTATAACTTGTTCCGAGATTACAAAAAGCGGAGATCCGTGTTCGTTGATTAGGTCTTTAACCGGAATACCTTCTATATGCGTCATTAAGAATGAATCGTTCATCATCCCGAATTTGGCAGGCATGCCAGTGTTTAATTTGATGATATGTGGTCGTTCATACTGCTTCTTTTCCATAATTATAATTCTCCTTTTAATGACAAGTTCTCAAATTCACTGCGGTCAACTATTAATTCATACGAATACCTTATGAAGAGTTTGCCCACATCATAATCACCAATGGGTTCAACATTCTTGCCTAGTGCTAGATTAACAAGCATTTCAGGGATATTTTGTCCAACACCTACAGCCAGGTATACCCATGCTGGGATACGGGGGTTGATTTCCATAAGGTAGTATGAATTATCATGTCCTTTCATGAGCTCAAGCTCAAAAGCACCTCTCCACTTGGTCGAACGAATGAATTTCTCAGTCAATGCCAGAAGCTTTGTATCGTTTATGCTTATTCCTGCCCATGCTTTGCCTTTATCGGTAATATACTGTTTGCGCATTGGCACTGCAGCCATCATGTTTCCATTGCCATCACCCAAGCCAATTACATTATACTCCGTGCCATGCACAAACTTCTGTATGACTACTGGTAAGCCCCATTTGGCGCTAATTTTATGGAAATATGCTTTAGCTTGTTCTATATTGTTTGCCACATAAGCATCATACCACTTGCCCTTGATCATTACAGGAAAGTCAAACTCATCATCAGGTTGATTATCATGATTTTTACCATTGACAATAGTAGCAATCTTACCTGTCAATGCTATAGTTTCTCTTTTGTTAGCTGTCATTTCAACCGCTTCTGCAGCATTACTGTTAAAGATTTCGAGAACGGATGATTTTACCGAGTTTTCATTATTCCTTACTTTTTTATCAAACAGGGTGTCAATCTCATGTGCACTGGAAATTGCTTTACCAAAGGGGACAAGTATGTCATATTTGTCGCCGAATTTTGACAAATTAACTTTATGCCGCTCTTCAAACTGTTCAAATGTGGGTAGAAACATATGGATATTCAATGCGCGTAACTTTAATTCTAGCTTCATGAATGAATAAAGCTCCGCATCAAAATTTGGTATAATCACATCTAGTTTTTCTCTATTATGAATATATTCTAGTCGGGCATAAAGAGCATCAGTTCCGTTTGATGGATATGGAATCATATAGGTGTGATTAACAAGGTCATGCATATATATCCCGGGTTCTAGTGACTCATAAGCTAATCCTATGATGCGGACATCAAAAGATGCGGCCTCTCTGAGTCCCCTGATCACAGCTACTCCGGGTCCCGGACTGTCAATTGCGTTTAATCCTGTAACTGCAATGTTTAGTTTTGGCTTATTCATTCTCGTCTATTAAATTGTTGTTTTTGAGTGAATCTAGAAATTCTTCAAAGTCTCTTGAAATCTCGTTTACGTCAGCTTCATATTCTTCACTCATTCTTTTGATGATCTCATCATTACTCAGGTCTTCTTTAAGTAACGCAATAACGTGAGCACCTATGGCATTAATGGTGAATGACTCACCGGTTGAAGGATTGAAAAGAAACCCTGTCTCGCTTATGGCAATATTCTGGCTTAATTTTATAGTCATATTGTTGTATATGAAAATAGATGGCAAATAACGATTATTTTACAATGTAAACCAATGAATCATCATAGGCTTCAAATATAATACACGCCCGACAGGGTTTACCCTTAGTCAATTATTAAAGTTGCCGGTGTTTTATTACCTTTGCGAAAAGTCAAATCATGCTTATTATAGGAATTACTGGAACATTAGGGTCAGGTAAGGGAACCATTGTTGATTATCTGGTAAGGCAAAAAAATTTTAGGCACCTTTCGGTGAGAGGTTATCTGATAAAGGAAATAGAAAAAGAATCTCTTCCTGTAAACCGCGATTCTATGGTAATTGTAGCTAATAGGCTTCGTGCAGAACATTCTCCATCGTTTATAATTGATCAGCTTTACAACCAGGCGGCCTTAAGTGGCGAGAACTGTGTAATTGAGAGTATCCGTACTCCGGGTGAAGTGACCTCTTTGCGAGAGAAAGGAAACTTTATACTCCTGGCGGTGGATGCACTCCCTGAAGTTAGATACGAGCGTATATTCAAAAGAAATTCAGAGACTGACAATATTAGTTTCAGCACATTCATTGAGAATGAAAAGAGAGAGATGGATTCTACTGATCCAAATAACCAGAATATAAGACAGTGCATGATTATGGCTGATTATGTGTTTTCCAATAACGGTACGATAAAAGAACTGGAATCAGCAGTCGGGAAAATCTTATCTTCAGTAACTTCAATTAAAAGATAAGTTCAATAATCTGGAGCACGGGTTTTATGGAAGTTGTTTCACTTTATCTGGTTTCAATTATCAATGTTCTGACTGCTATTCGGTTTGTCTACCTTATAAGAAAACAAAAAATACAACCTGCCTTGGCAATGTGGTTGTTTTTTCTTTTGGCCATAGCTACCAGTTTTATCACTTATTTGAGAAATGGAGGTATTGGTGCGACGGGTAATATTTTAAACGCAACCGATCTGTTTCTTGCCACTTCTGTAGTTGTTTCTATTCTGATATATGGTGACAAATCTTCAGGTTTCAATAAATTTGATCTCGTATGCTTGGCATTGGTAATTATTATAATGATTTTCTGGTTTGCGACAGGTGCTCACTTTGTAACGAATCTTCTGATTCAGGCTATACTGGTTATAGCCTATTTCCCTGTAGTTGAGAGAATGGTCAGATTAAAAAGAAATACAGAAACCTTCACAGGTTGGACAGGCATGTTACTTGCAGCAATTGTTTCACTGTTTTCAGTTGAAGGGTCATTAGCCTATATTTATTCAATACGTGCTATAGTATGTATAAGCTTACTGATGGGCTTGATGTTCTATTTTACGTATAAAAGTAAGGCTGATCCTATGAAAAACATATAATCAGCAAGGGTTTCTTCTATATTAACAATTATCATTTTCTTTTTCTCAGGTTTTCTGATCCGGCCTTATCCTATTTACTTTCATTCATAATAGTATAGAGTTTGGATGTTGTATTCCAGTTCCTAATAGTCATTTCTTTATAGATTGGAAGGCTGATAATTTCACTAAGGTAACTTTGACCTGCTCTGCTGATTAGACGTGAAAAATAGATGACATTAGGGCCTTCATAAATTGAATCCACACCTTCGCGGGGTCTCATACTTTTCATTGCTTCGGATGCCTTTATTGAGTCTCTCAGAAATAGAACATCGTACTTGTATTCTTCAGGTTCCGCTCCAAATCCATTGGGTGCTTCATTCACTATTGTTGAAACCTGCACACTTGTCAACAGAACAATCTTTGATTTATAGCTAAATGTCTCTGAAAGTACATTCTCTATTTTTTGAGTTAATTGTTTGATATCATTTTCAGTGGAAGTGAAAATAACATTACCACTCTGAATATAAGTTGTAACATTTTTAAAGCTCATTTTTTCAAAACACACCTTAAGATCAGGCATTTTAATAAGATTCTTGCCTCCAACATTTATTCCTCTAAGCAATGCCAGATACTTTCGTGTTGACTTATTACTTATCATACTATAGTGTTATTGTTCATCACATAACAAAAGTAACATTAAATAGGTGTGAATTTCCAGTATTAGGGAATGATCTAAAGTCCTATTGAAAATAAGCGGGATTAAAGTTAGTTTAGAATTATATTAGCTTAGGTATAAAATAGGGAAATAGTCGTTGTAATTTCGCAAAATAGATATCAAAATGCGAAGGAAGTGCGACTACAGTGCGAACGATATGTAAATAGATCTCTATTGTTTACAAGCTTTAATTTTTATAAATGGACTTTTTTTTGTGGTGCCAAAACAATAAATAAAAAAGAGGCTGTCCGGTAAAGAACAGCCTCTTTTAATAAAAAGCTATATAGATGTTACAACTTAACTTCGTTACCCTGCTTATCAAGCATAACAGGCTCACCCAAGCCTGCTTCCCTAAGTCGTTCAAATTGGGTACGGGCATCACCAACCACAACATAGATCATATTATCAGGTTGAATGTATTTGCTGTAGATCGCTTTAGCCTGGTCAATAGTCATCTTCTCGGCAACCTGTTCTTCCTTCTTTACATAGTCGGATGGAAGACTAAAAGTGCTGATATCGTGAAGCATTCCCATAAGGCTGCCAATAGTTTCAAATTTACCGGCATTTGAGCGTATCATGGCACTTCGGGTGGTTTCAAGGTCATTTTCATTGAATTCATTGCCATAGGAGGCAATGATGTCATGAAATAGTTTCACTGATTCAAGTGTGTACATAGACTGTACACTTGAACTTGCGATATATGGACCTGTTGAAATACGAGGCATAAGGAATGAGTATGCTCCATAAGTATAACCCTTGTCGAGGCGAAGTACCTGGAAAAGTTTGGCACCTGAGCCTTCACCTAATTTGTAGTTTACAAATGATGCAGGGAAATAGTCGGGATTATTGCGGGAAACGGTCATTGAACCAATCATAATGACAGATTGCTTGGCATCAGGAACATCAACAAAATAGAGTTCAGGCATTGTTGGTTTAGCGGGTATACTGTAATTCGGGAATACAACATCACTTCCTTTCCATGACGATTCAAGTTTCATTAAAGATTTAACCGCATCAGCCTGTTTGATATTGCCGGCAATATGGAAACTGGCAACATTTGGGGAGAATGCTTTTGTATAGTAGTTCTTTAAATCTTCCATAGTGATACTTTCAACTGAAGTAACTGTACCTGAACCCGGTTTTGAAAGAATATGGTTATCGCCATATAGTTTCTTGTAGAAAACGTTACCTGCAATAGCATTCGGATTAGCTTCTCGCTGAATGATGTTGCTTATTGCGGCCTGTTTCAGTCGGTCAAATTCTTTACTATCCCATCTTGGCTCTAGTATTATCTTCTCAACGAGTGACAGTACCTCCTGATAGTTGCGCGATAAGCAATTGGCTGTTATGGTTGTGTATTCAGCTGACGATGAAATATTGATTTTGGCACCCAATTGACCAATGGCTTCTTCCAATTCCTCTGGAGTTAAATCTCTAGTGCCTTCCATCATTAATTCAGCAAGGAGTTTTGACACTCCAACCTTTTCAGGCTGATCAAGCATTTGTCCGCCTTTTAATCTAATGCTAAATTGTACCAGTGGTAGTTCATTGCTTTCAATGCCAAAGAGTTCAAGTTTATTTGACAGTTTTGCGTTATAAATTTTGGGAGTTGCCAATAGTGGTTTTGCACCAAGTTCAGGTTCTTTACTACGGTCAAAAGTAGTGGGAGTTTTTTGGAATTCTTCAACCAGTTCAGCATCAGCTTTTGATTCAGAACCTGAGTTTTCTATTGATTCCTCAACCACATTGGCTTTGATTGAGCCGGTTAAGATAAGGTTGGTCTGTCCTTTGGGAACGAAACTTGTTGCTACAAATGGTTTGTTCATTATATATTTGTTATAGACCCTCATAACATCATCCTTGGTCACGGCATTCAGTAGGCGAACATCGTCCATCATACGTGCGGGATCACCCCCGAAAACATTTGCCTGAACCAGTTGGAATGATTTGCCAAGTAAGCTGGAAATACTATTATAGAAGGATGTTTCACGAAGATTTTTGATTCGCTGTAAATCAGATTCAGTAAATCCATTCTTTTCAAACTGCATAAATCCTTCGTGAATTGCGCTCATTACCGAATCAAGGTTTGTGTTTTCAAAGCCCTTGACGCCAATATTGAATTTACCGGCCAATTCCAGTGTCTGGTTGTAAACTGTAATGTTGGGGGCAAGTTTCTTATTCTCTACAATTTCTTTATAGAGAGGAGCTTTCTTTCCTTCAGCCAGTAAATCTGCAAGAACATCCAGTGCATAGGAGTCGGGATGATAAGTCTCAACTGTAGGTATTACTATTGTAAGTTCAGGAAGACGGGCAAAATTGTCCTCATGATAAAGCATTTTAGTATCAGCCAATTTAACGGGCATTGGTTTAAACTTTTCAGCTTTAGTGCGTGGCTTGAATTCACCGAAATATTTGGCAATCATTGGTTTTATCTGGGCAGCATCAAAATCACCCGCAATGACCATCGTGGCATTATTTACGCAGTAATACTTATCATAGAATTCCTTAACATCATCAAGTGTAGCACTTCTGAGGTCATCCATTGAGCCGATTACCTGCCAGGAGTAGGGATGTGAAGGAGGATATAAGTTTTGGTCAAGCACGTAATCGGCATGTCCATAGGGCTGATTGTCAACCCGCTGACGTTTTTCATTTATCACGATATCCTTTTCACGGTCAAGGGCTCCTTGTGTTACGGTATTTATAAGGAAGCCCATCCGGTCACTCTCCATCCATAGAATTTTCTCGAGAGCATCTTTTGGAACCACTTCATAATATACGGTGCCATCATTCCAGGTACCGCCGTTGAAAGTACCTCCAAGGTCATCAATCTTCTTGAAAAAGACTCCCTTGCCTACATTCTCGGAGTTCTGGAATAGCATATGCTCAAAAAAGTGGGCGAATCCGGTTTTTCCCGGTTTCTCTCTGCTCGAGCCAACATGGTAAAGAATTGCAACAGACACGATTGGGTCAGATGCATCGTGGTGCAATACAACCTGCAGTCCGTTATCAAGTTGGTATTTCTCAAATTCAACCTTAAAGTCGCTCCCCTGGGTTTTTTGTGCCAGTGCAACCGGTGAATTGGTTATTTGTGAACCGATCAGGATTCCCATAGTTAGTAGTTTAATTAGTTTGATCATAAGTTGGTATAATTGGGGTTTTACATTGCTTTACCAATCTGTTTTTTCTCTTCTTACCGGCATAGTCATGCATCGGCACCCTCCTCCACCTCTTGAAAGCTCAGCACCTTCAATTGTAATAACGCACTTTTTATGTTCTTGAATGGTATCTTTACCATTTATAATATCTTTGGCTCGTACAATGTCAAAGCCTTTCTTGCTCAGTTCTTCCAGTGTGTTGATGTTACGACCGTAACCCATTACTTTGCCTGGTTCGAGGGCAAAGAAGTTAGCGCCACTATGCCATTGCTCCCGTTCTTGAATAACTATATCAATTTGACCACCACAATTGATTGTATTTATTTCCATTCCTAGCTTTCGAAGGGCTGTAGGGATGTTCTCTTCCTCAACTATTTTAACTTTCCCGTTCTCAATTGTAATGTGTATGGTTAGAAACCTGCTTGAACGCATTATGAGTGGTTCATAGATCATGCATAAATCCTTGTCAACGAATGTAAATACCATATCAAGGTGAATGAATGATTCAGGTTCATAAGGGAGTTCCTGCACAATAATATGCTTGGTATCCTTGCTTTTTTTATAATGGTCAATAATAAAGTCAATGGCTTTAGGTGTAGTTCTCAATCCGGTACCAATGAGAAGAATATCTTCTCTTGCAACCAGGAAGTCACCTCCTTCAAAACTGAATTCCTTGCATAAATGTTTACTGGCATGAGAATTGACAGTTTGAGTATCAAATAAAGGATGATAATCAAATATAGCTTCCATAATCTGCGATTCCCTATCTCGTATTCGGCTTGCCATCTTACTAATAAACACCTCATTGCCAACTGAGATTGATGCATCACGGGTAAAGAAGAAGTTGTGAAGTGGTTCTAGATCAAACCTATCCTTACTGAGAAATTTTGAGAGGTTATCACGGGTAAGTTCAACTCCTTCAATCAAGGCTGTGGTAAGTGTATCTGCATCCATTGCCAACAGGTTCTCCCTGATCCTGTCAACTCTTTCATGGTCACAGATGGTATGCACCAGACTACTCTTAACCTTGTCGTTCTTCAGTATTTCATTCAATAATTCACGTACCTGAAAAGTGGTAGTGTATTTATCAAGTACCAACTTGAACTGATTGTATTCCTGTGTTGCAACTTCCAGGTTGAGAATATCACTGTATAATGCTTTCTGTACAGTATCGGGTGTCATATTCTCAACCTCACTGCCAGGTGAATGGAGTATAACACCGGTAAGCTTCCCTATTTCAGAGTTGACACAGGTTGCAAGTTTTCTATTAATTGGTACACTAAGCGCGTTCATTATGTTATTTGGATAAAGTTACAAAATTAAGGTTATTTTTCAACTTATGAAAACCTGCGCGCTGAAGGGGCGACTTGCGGAATAATTCATTAAACAAGGGCTTTTCAAGATTATTCCAGTCGTTTGTTGTCCATTCAGTCCATTGTCCTGATGCATTGAATTCTTTTGTTAAATGTTGAATTGAGAACTTATTCCAAGGGCATACATCCTGACAGATATCACATCCAAAGATCCAATCATCATATTTTCCATTAAATGCGGTTTCAATATCATCTTTTAATTCAATAGTGAGGTATGATATACATTTGTTGGCATCCAGGGTTTTGTTGTTGGTTATGGCTCCCGTGGGGCATGCATTGATGCATCGTGAACAGTCGCCGCAGTAGCTGCCTCCAAATGGGAGATCATATTCAAGTTCCAGGTCACAAATAATTTCAGCAAGGAAATAGAAAGAGCCGTTTTTACGGCTTATTAGCATGGAATTTTTTCCAATCCATCCAATTCCTGCTTCAACAGCCCAGGCTCTGTCAAGTACAGGTGCAGAATCTACAAAAACCCTGAAGTTGAAGTTCCCTGCTATCTCCTGAATACTATTCACTATATTGAATAACTTGTCTTTTACAACAAAATGATAGTCAATGCCAAGGGCATATTTAGAAACTTTGGGTTGTGATTTGTCAACTGGTTTATTATCGTGTATTATTAAAGGCCGGTCATTTTTCAGGAGAGTATTATCGCCGGAAGTATTATTAGGATAAGGGCCCGGAAAGTAATTCAGCATAACAGAGATAACTGATTTAGCTCCATCAACCAGCAAGCGGGGATCAAGACGTTTCTCGAAGTTATTCCCCATATACTTCATTTGCCCATGTCTTCCTTCGTTTAGCCAAGCAGTCAGGCGAGGTTCATGTTCATCCAATCGTCGCGCCCTGGCAATACCACAATAGCTGAAGCCACTTTTAGATGCTTCTTCTTTTATGAAAAGGCTTAACTGAGATCGGTTCATGGTTGATGAATTCTGGCTTACAGATGAATTTTAACAGTGGATAACAGATAAAAATAATTAGCTTCAAACCGTGATTTAGAAAAGCAGTTCAGGTTGAGACCCGGGTTTCAGTTTTCCAAGGTGTGAGTATGCAAGAGGAGTAACCTCTCGTCCTCTGGGTGTACGCATAAGATAACCCTCCTGAATAAGGAAAGGTTCATATACTTCTTCTATAGTTCCTGAGTCCTCACCAACGGCAGTAGCTATAGTAGTTAATCCCACAGGGCCACCTCGGAATTTATCAATTATGGTAGAGAGTATTTTATTGTCCATTTCATCTAATCCATTCTTATCAACCTGAAGAGCCTGAAGGCTATATTGGGAGATAGAGAGGTCTATGGAACCATTGCCTTTAATTTGAGCAAAGTCACGTACTCTGCGCAACAGCAGGTTGGCAATACGGGGGGTGCCTCTGCTTCTTCTGGCTATTTCAGTAGCGGCTTCACTAGTGATAGCTACTTTTAAGATACCAGCTGATCGCTCAATAATATGTTGTAAAGTGGCGGCATCATAATAAGATAAGCGTGCATTAATGCCAAAGCGTGAGCGAAGAGGTGCCGTGAGCAAGCCGGAACGTGTTGTTGCACCAACCAGAGTGAAAGGGCTAAGCGAAATTTGAACACTACGAGCATTAGGCCCCGTTTCGATCATAATATCAATGCGGAAATCTTCCATTGCTGAGTATAGATACTCCTCAACTACAGGACTTAAGCGATGAATTTCATCAATGAACAATACATCATTGGGCTCAAGGTTGGTAAGTATGCCTGCAAGGTCACCCGGTTTATCCAGTACCGGCCCCGAAGTAATACGAATATTGACACCCAACTCATTGGCAATAATATGTGAAAGGGTTGTTTTACCGAGGCCGGGAGGTCCATGCAACAATACATGGTCAAGTGATTCGCCTCTCATTCTTGCAGCTTTGACAAAAACTCTAAGGTTATCAACTACTCCCTGCTGACCGGCAAAATCAGTAAAGTCTGACGGACGCAAAACCTTTTCAAGTTCACGCTCAGTAGCACTAAGTTGTTCAGGAGATGCGTCAAGGTTCTTGTTCATAGTATGAATAGTATGTGCATAAAAATACACTTCACTCAATAATAAGTGACAAAATTAGTCATTTAACTAACAAGAGCACTCTTTAATAGTGTTGTATTACCAATCTGCTTTCAGTAACTATAGGCCTATTGCAATTGGTAATTCTGTCGGATGTATACTCAGCACAGGTATAGGCGAATGATGCACCATTTGCTGCGCATAAGGACCGAGCCAAATATTGGTTGCTGTTTTTTCCTGTTCAGTCATTATGGCTATTAAATTAGCATCTATCTTTTTTGCATAATCAATGGTTGAGGTGCTAATATTATCGGCCTCCATCTCTATTATCTGATGTTTTACATTGTTCTTTTTGAAATAAGCGGCTGATTGTTTGGCATAACTATGCACATAACCTCTAACTTGTTCAACACTTGTAGTATACATAGCCACAATATGCACCTCTGCATCAAACATGGCGGCAAGATCACAAACAAACGGCACTTTCTGACGTGTTTCAGGAGTGCTGTCGAGCGGCATAACTATTCTATCCAGATGACGTTCAATCTGAATGCCCGCTCTTATGGTAATAACAGGACAGGGAGCAGCTGTAACTATTTTATTGGCATTGCTGCCTATCCATAGTTCTTCAAACCCGGAGGAGCCGTGTGTTCCTGCTACAATAAGCCAAACATCTGATTCTTTAGCCTGGTTTACAACTTCTTTATATACCTTGCCTTCTCTAATTATATAATCGATTTTAGAATCAGGCAGCTGAGGTCCATATTTTGTAATTAAACTACTGAATTGATGTTCTACTTCTTCAAGAAGATCATCTGACAAATCAGATGATAATATAGTTTTGGTTGTGTTGGGATTATTTACCCAGAGCATCAATAAATTCGATTTTGAAACTTTGGCAATAGTGATTGCATGTTCCAGTGCATTGATAGAACAATCAGAGAAGTCGATTGCTGAAAGAATTGTTTTCATAGGCTCAGTGTATAAAATTTATGCTAATATATGAAAATTATACGTCAGAACCAACAAAAAGTTTAGTTACAAACAACAAAATTAAAAAGTAAAATAATGATGAGGTTAATTTATGGGTGGCGGATTGATTAAATCACTCGTTGCAAACGCATTAGGATACTGTGGTTTGATTTTCTTCAGAAAACCTTCAGCTTCAAGCCTGGACCGAAAGTCACCAACTCTTACTCTATAATACGGTTCTTTAAATGATAAGTATGCCTGTGATTCAGGATAATTTTCATTGAATTGTTTAAGCACTTCAGTGGCTTTGCGTTTTGAGTTGGCTCCTGCATCAAAAAAGATCTGTATTCTCCACCCTGATAAGGTAAATTGGTGACGATTGAGAAAAATGTATTTATCAACCAATAGATCAACTTTCTTATCCTGAATTATCTCAGCTTGCCCATCCTGAGCTTTAACAGACGAAAACGCCATCAAGAATAGAATAGTAATTAGTATGCGATTCATAAACAATTATCTTGTGGAGATTTCATAAATCTCCTTTGGCTGAATACTTAAAACAGGAATTTGGGAATAATTTACCATTTGTTGTGCAAATGGACCAAGAAGAATATTGCTGGCATTGGTTTCCTGTTCAGTCATAATAGCAATAAGGTCAGCATCAACCAATTGAGCATATTCAAGTGTGGAGTTTGTTATATTTTCAGCATGTTTACTGCTAAGGGAATATTTAATGCCTGCTTCTTCAATATACCTTTGGGCCATCAGTGCACTGTTCTCAACTCTTCGCTGCATGGATTTGAGGTTAGTGGAGTATATTGCCAGCAAGTGAATTTCAGCATTAAAAGCTTTTGCCAGATGCACGGCATAAGGTATTTTCTGCCGGGTATCAGATGAGTTGTCAATTGGCAATACAATGCTCTTGATCCCTTCAGGTTTTATATTGAAGTCATATCTTACAGTGATGACAGGGCAGGGGGCATACGATACAATTCTATACGCATTGCTGCCAATCCAGAATTCCTCAAAACCAGTAACTCCATGAGTACCAGCGATTATTAGTCCGGCATTAATGGCTTTTGCTTGTGATGCAATCTCCTGGTAAACTTTACCTTTACGCATTTTGTAGGTTAGCTTGCCATACTTTAGTTTGTCACTCTTACTTTCAAGTAAGTCCTCAAAATTTTTAACAGCTTCATCCTTATATTGATTGGATTCACTGTTAAACGTTTCCTGATTTAACTGACTATTAACCCATACCATCATCAGGTTACTCTTCACATGATTCGCAAATTCAATAGCATAATCAAGTGCATGTAAGGATCCTTTTGAAAAATCAATGGCAACAATGATATCTTTCATGGTTATTAGTAACTGAGGGTTTAGGGGGCTAAGTTAGGAATTTTATTTGAATTGACATAACTTTTAAGCACTTGATTTGGATAAAAACGCTTATTGCCTCAATAAAGCATCTTATTGTAGGGGAAGCGTTTTATATGAAGCGCATAGACCTGATCATACAATTCTTTACGGAGTTCATCAATATTGAATTTCTGTTTTGCGGAGATAAAAACAGCAGGCGAATTGGCTTTGGCAATCCAGGTTTTTTTTAACTCAACCAAAGGTATATTCTCTGCTTTTCGGTCGCTCAAATCACCCTCTTCCTGCTCTATATGGTTATAAGCATCTATTTTATTAAATACCATCATCATTGGTTTGTCAGCCGCTTTTATTTCGGCAAGTGTTTGACTGACAACGGCAATCTGTTCTTCAAAGTCAGAGTGCGATATATCAACTATATGCAGTAATAAATCAGCTTCGCGAACTTCATCCAGTGTTGATTTGAATGATTCTACCAGGCCATGAGGCAGTTTTCTAATGAAGCCGACAGTATCAGTAAGCAGGAATGGAAGATTATCTATCACTACTTTTCTAACTGTAGTGTCAAGAGTGGCAAAGAGTTTATTTTCAGCAAAGACATCTGATTTGCTTATCAGGTTCATTAGGGTGGATTTGCCAACATTGGTATATCCAATCAGAGCCACGCGAACCATCTTTTCCCTGCCACTTCTTTGTGTGATCTTCTGTTTATCAATAATCTCCAGTTGTTTCTTGAGCAATGACATCCTGTCACGGATGATTCGGCGGTCAGTTTCTATTTCTTTTTCACCGGGTCCTCTCATGCCAATACCCCCGCGTTGTTTCTCCAAATGGGTCCACATTCTTGAAAGTCGTGGCAGGAGGTATTCATATTGTGCAAGTTCAACCTGGGTTCGTGCTGTAGCTGTCCGGGCTCTGTGGGCAAATATATCCAGTATTAGATTGGTGCGATCAAGCACTTTGCATGCTAATTCTCTTTCAATATTCCTAAGCTGCGATGAACCGAGCTCATCATCAAATACAACGGTGCCAATCTTTTCGGCAATTATATATTCTTTCACCTCTTGCAGTTTCCCGGAACCGATAAATGTGCGGGGGTCGGGTCTGTCAAGTTTCTGAATAAAACGCTTTACAGGTATACCACCGGCAGTTTCAACCAGGAAAGCCAGTTCATTCATAGTCTCATTTACTCTGGCTTCATTTTGTTTGCCGGTTATCAGACCAATTAATACGGTTTCCTCAGGCTGAACATTTATTTCTATCATAGTCTTGTTTTAGTAAATCACCCAATAGTTGTATTGGTTATTGGTTCTCAATGTTTATCCAGGCTGCCTTAATAATCATCTCATCCAACGTATAGCAATTACTTCTTGTTTTCTTTTTCACACATTACATTAGTCTGGATTCTAATCGATTCTTCATGAACAAGACGTAATAGATTTGCCAAGAACCGGTTGTCAAGGCCTTTCAGCAAGCCCTTGTTAATGCGGTCGGCAAAGAGCTCCTTCCATCTACGCAATTGAAGAATGGTAATGCTATGATCACACTTATATACGCCCATCTCGTGGGCAATCTCCATTCGCCTGGCGAGGAGTTGAATCATCTGATCATCAATATTATCAATATCCTTACGCAGAACTTCAAGGTTTCTTTCGGTTTCATAAGTGCCGTTTGAATCCCGTATAATCAGACTGTTTAAAATGGAAACCAGTGACTGAGGAGTTAGTTGTTGTTTTGCATCTGTAAGAGCATGCGTTGGGTCAATATGTGTTTCAATCATAAGCCCTTGCATTTCAAGATCAAGTGCCTGTTGCGATATTGGTTGTATCAATGAAGTACTGCCACCAATATGACTTGGATCGCAGATAACTGGTAAACCAGGCATCAATCTCATTAGTTCAATAGGAATTTCCCAAAGTGGAGGATATCGGTAATTTGATTTCTCAAGTTGAGAAAAACCCCGGTGCACTGCAGCGATTCTATTATGGCCGGTTTTTACCATTCTTTCAATGGCACCTATCCAGAGGGTTAAATCAGGATTGACCGGATTTTTAACGAGTATTGGGATGTCAATACCAGCCAGTGCCTCGGCCAATTCCTGAACGGAGAAAGGATTAACCACAGTTCGTGCCCCAATCCATAATATGTCAATACCTGCTTCTACAGCTTGTTCAACATGTTCAGGTTTAGCCACTTCGACAGTTGTAAGCAAGCCGGTTTCATTTTTAACCTTTTTTAACCACTGAAGGCCTTCCTTGCCAACACCTTCAAACCCTCCAGGCCTCGTTCTAGGTTTCCAGATACCTGCTCTGAAAACCTTGACCATAGGAATTGTTGCAATTTGCCTGGCTGTAGCCATAACCTGTTCTTCAGTTTCAGCACTGCACGGACCGGCTATGACCAGCGGTTTAGAATCGTATTCTATCCAATTGTTTAAAGGCAGGAAATCCATCACTTTTATTTTCTGCAAAATTAGTAAAAGATACTATGGACTTGAGTGGATGTAGTCATTAACACATTTTTCTTAACTTTGCCAGTCAATCACTTCGAGGGAGTTGAGGTGAAATTCATTACATTATTTTACTAAGCAAACAGAATCATAAATGGAATCTCTGAAGAGAACAAGAATAGTAGAAATACTGGGCGAGAAGATGGCTATTACAGCCGGAACGAAAGTCAATTTAAAAGGATGGGTACGCACAAAAAGAGGGAATAAAAGTGTAGCTTTTATAGCTCTTAATGATGGTTCTATTATACATAATATCCAGATTGTTGTTGATTTAAGTGTATTTGATGAGCAAACGATGAAACTGATAACCACAGGATCGTGCATATCAGTCAATGGAGTATTAGTGGAGTCACCGGGTCAGGGACAGGCATTTGAAGTTCAGGCAAGTGAAATTGAAGTATATGGCACTGCTGATGCTGAAACATATCCATTGCAAAAAAAAGGACATACACTGGAATTTCTGCGTGAGATAGCACATCTAAGGCCACGAACCAATACTTTTGGAGCTGTTCTCCGCATAAGGCATGCAATGTCATTTGCCGTGCATAAGTTTTTTAATGACCGTGGTTTTTATTATCTCCATACCCCTATTATTACAGGTTCAGATGCCGAAGGTGCAGGTGCCATGTTTAGGGTAACTACACTGGATGCTAAAAATCCTCCGTTAACACCTTCGGGTGAGGTTGACTTTACCAATGACTTTTTCGGGAAACCAACAAACCTCACAGTATCAGGACAATTGGAAGGAGAGCTTGGCGCTTTGGCGCTGTCGAATGTATATACTTTTGGCCCTACTTTCAGAGCAGAGAAATCGTATACACCTCGACACCTGGCTGAATTCTGGATGATTGAACCGGAAATGGCTTTCTATGATATAAATGATAATATGGATCTTGCTGAAGAATTCTTGAAATACCTTGTTAACTATGCCCTTGACAATTGCATGGCTGATCTTGAATTTCTTAACAAGATGTATGATAATGAACTGATTGAACGCTTACGTTTTGTTACAGGTAATGCATTTCAACGCCTTGATTATACGGAAGCCATTGATATCCTGATGGCTTCAGGCCAAAAGTTTGAATATCCTGTTGATTGGGGTACCGACCTTCAGAGTGAGCATGAGAGATATATGGTTGAGAAGCATTTCAAAAAACCGGTTATTTTAACCAATTATCCTAAGGAAATCAAGGCATTTTATATGAAGCAGAATGACGATAATCGTACTGTCAGGGCAATGGATGTGCTGTTCCCAAGGATTGGTGAGATTATTGGAGGATCTCAACGTGAAGAAAATCTTGAGAAACTTACAAATAGGATAAATGAACTGGGAATACCTGAAAAGGATATGTGGTGGTACATTGATACACGTAGATTTGGCACAGCACCACATAGCGGTTTTGGACTTGGATTTGAAAGATTAATACTCTTTGTAACAGGAATGGCTAATATCAGAGATGTGATTCCATTTCCAAGAACTACGCAAAATGCTGATTTTTAATTAAATAAATTGAATAAGAGTTGCGTTATTATTTAACTGGACATGGTCAATTATTTTGATTAGTTGATCTACAACCAGATAGATGAATTACAATGCGGGATTGTAATGAAAATTGATTGATCACTTGCTTTTAAATCAAAAAATAGGATATTTTTAGGCTTTCAATCATCCTGATGTTTGGATGATAACTAAGTTGAACATAGAAAAGGTAATTGCATGTTAAGTCAGAAACTACAGCAGAAATTATTACAAAGGCTGTCACCTCAGCAGATTTTGCTGATGAAGTTACTGCAGATACCTTCTATTGCCTTAGAACAACGAATAAAGCAGGAGATTGAAGAGAATCCTGCTCTTGAAGATGTTAATGATCCTGAGATGTTAAATGACCAGGAGGAAAATCAAACAGATGTTGAAACAGATCCTGTTGATGAACTCGAGAGAGAGCGGGATGACTTTGACCTGACTGATTACCTTGATGATGATGATATTCCTGCTTATAGGTTAAATGCCGGAAATACCAGTGCTGATGACGAACACAGGGAGATGCCTTATGCTTCAGGTGCAAGTTTTCACGAGTTGTTGCTTACACAACTAGGCTTAAGGGTTCTTGATGAAAGACAGCACAAAATTGCCACCTATATCATTGGTAATATTGATGATTCGGGATATCTAAATCGTGAATTGTCAGCAATGGTTGATGATTTGGCTTTCACTCAGAATATAATGACTGATGTGAAAGAGATATTGGGTATGCTGAGAATAGTGCAGGAGTTTGATCCTCCCGGAGTTGGGGCCAGAGATTTACGTGAATGTCTTCTTATTCAACTGCAAAGGAAAGAACAAACTTCTTCTATTGCACTTGCCTTGGAGTTGGTTGATAATTACTTTGATGAGTTGACAAAAAAGCACTATGAAAAGATTACGAAGAAGGCTAAAGTTAGTGATGAAGATCTTAAGGATGCTGTGAATGAAATCCTCAAATTGAATCCCAAACCCGGTAATTCAGTTGATGAAGGAGTTCGCAGCAGTCAGTATATTATGCCTGATTTCTATATTTTCATCCACGATGAGGAATTGGAACTGCAGATTAATTCACGTAATATGCCTGAATTAAGACTCAGTAGGAATTATGTGGACATGCTTGAATCATATTCTGAAAATAAGAGCAAGTCTAATAGTCAGCGTGATGCAGTGATGTTTATCAAACAAAAGATAGATTCAGCAAAATGGTTTATTGATGCTATTAAGCAGCGTCAGCATACACTATACGTTACCATGAGTGCCATAATGCAATATCAGCAGGAGTACTTCCTTACGGGTGATGAAACCAAACTCAAGCCTATGATTCTCAAGGATATTGCTGAAATGGTAGGGCTTGATATTTCAACCATCTCAAGAGTCGCAAATTCTAAATATGCTCAAACTCCCTATGGTACTTTTCTTCTGAAGAGTTTCTTCTCTGAATCAATGCAGACGGATTCCGGAGAAGAGGTATCTACCCGGGAAATAAAGAAGATACTTTCTGATTGTATTGCCGCTGAAGAGAAGGCAAAGCCACTCACCGATGAACAGCTTACTGATATACTTAAGGAAAAAGGTTACAATATTGCACGTCGCACAGTTGCTAAATACCGTGAACAGCTCAATGTTCCTGTTGCCCGGTTGCGAAAAGAATTATAATTATGGACTTTCTTTAAATAGGGTGTTGACAATCCCAACTCGTGTTGATACTCTAAATATGTAACCAGACTCCTTTTGAGTATACCCCTAGACTGCAATTCATTATTTTGTTGGAAATTAGTAATATTTTTCGTATATTGCGTAGGTGTTTGCGTTTAAACACTTGTATTACTATCTATCTAGAAAACTAATATTATGGAAACAGAAGCTGAAAAAATTGTGACAATTGCACGTTTTCCAAATAATCGTGCTCTTTTGCTTCAGTCAAGCTTGCAAGCGGAAGGAATTGACTGCTTTCTTTCACATCAAAATCTGCTGCAGGCTGCAGTATCAACCGGGGTTGAAATAAAAGTACGTCGCTCTGATGTGGAAAAGGCATTGCGATTGATTGAGCAATATAAGCAAGAACAGGGTAAGCAAAAGGAGAAATCAATTAAAACCCTCAGAAGTGTAAGAAGAATACTCGTTCCTGTGGATTATTCAGAAGCATCAGAAAAAGCAGTGGATTTCGCTCTGGATATTGCCGATACCCTTAAAGCCGAGATCAAGCTTTTGCATGTTTATTATAATCCTATACTTGATGTAGCACCATTCGATACAAGTCATACTTATCAGATTAATCTGAGCAATTATTTGCATGAAATTGAACAGAATGCCCGCAAGCAAATGGCAGCATTGGTAGTAGAGATGAGGAAGAAAGCCGCGTTGACAAAAAACAAGGTAAAAGTTTCATACACTTTAACTAATGGATTAGCAGCTGACGAAATACTAGCATTAAGTAATAAATACCACCCGGGTATTATTATAATGGGATCACGGGGTATGGGGAAGCAATCAGAAGGACTTTTGGGCAGTGTGACAGCCAAGGTTGTTTCTAAGTCTGCTGTACCGGTAATTGCTATACCTGAGAGTTCAAAGTCTTTGCATATAGAAAAAGTTAAGAATGTGCTTTATGCTACCGATTATGATAATTATGATGAGGTGGCATTAAGCAGACTTATTAATCTTATGCATCCTTTCAGTGCGACACTTCATATAGTGCACGTGAGCATAGGTGTTAAGAAGTCGTGGGATAAAATTAAAATGGACTCTCTAAAAAAATTCATTCAAACGGAATATGCTAAGTTCCCTGCCAAGTATAAAATCATGATAAGTGATGATGTTGTCAACGGGCTGGAAATATATATGCGGGAGAATGCAATTGAAATTATTGCACTTACAAACCATTCACGTGGATTGATCAATAGCTTTTTCACACCCAGTGTGACGAAGATGATAATGCAACGTATCAATAAACCCCTGTTTGTATTCAAAGCCGGTAGGGAGTTATAAAACAGGGTAAAAAGCATTGGGCAGATGCTTTATCCGAGTTTCCGCACTATTGAGAATAATTGAGATAATATCAAAGCGTACTTCTTGTTGAATCCTATGCCTTTCAACATAAGCCTGAGCCGCTTTGACAAGAAGTCTTTGTTTGTTCTTATTAACGAATTCGGCTGGATCGCCATATTCATCGGTATAGCGTGTTTTGACTTCTACTACGATCAGAAATTCTTTGTCAATTGCAATGATGTCAATTTCTTCCTTGCCATAAGTCCAGTTTGTCTCAAGAATATTGTATCCCTTGTCAACCAGGAATTGCAATGCAACTTCCTCTCCTTTATTACCGAGGTCATTATGTTCTGCCATGATAAAGTATAATATTGAGAATTCAGGATTAAGTTTTTAGTGTTTTGTGAGTTGCAGTTGACCTAATACCAATGCATACAACAGATAAAGCAGGAAAAAACCACCTATTACAAAGAGTGTTGGTTTGATAAGGTTTCTGAATTTTCGAAAACCTTTTGAGGGGAGGGGCTCTTTAAAAAGCAAGTGAGCATTCTGGGAGACTTCAATTGTTGCTTCACGTCCTAAAATAAGGGGAAGGTTTAGTGGCTGATGCCCTGCCGGGAAATTAAATATTATAGGGTATTTGAATTCATTGACACATTCGCGAATAATTTCTTCTGCAGTTTTACCAAAAGGTATATCATTGTCACGCATATCAGTAAAAGCACCAACAACCAGTCCGGCCAGATTATCAAGCTTGCCATTCCTTTTAAGTGTGATCATCATCCGGTCAACATGATATAGGTACTCATCAATATCTTCAATAAAAAGGACTTTCCCATCGGTGTCAATATCAGAAGGTGTTCCCAGCTGACTGTATAATATTGATAGATTACCTCCTGTAAGGATTCCTTGGGCAGTGCCGGTTCTGTTAAATGGGTTACCTGCGATCTTGTAGGATGGGGTTTCGCCGAAGAGACAACTCTTTAAACCAGCAATAGAATCCTGGAATTCTTCATTCTCGGTCAGGAAATTGATAGGCATAGTGGCATGGAGTGTTTCAATGCCCAGGTTCTCTTGAACGTGTGAATGGAGCACTGTTATATCACTATAACCAATTATCCATTTTGGTGATGAACGAAAACGGGTAAAGTCAAGGCTATCAATATTTCTACCGGTGCCATATCCTCCTCTGGCACACATAATTGCTCGTATATCATCATTATCCAGCAAAGTCTGCATATCAGCATTACGTTGTTCATCAGTGCCGGCAAACTGATGATAAATTGCAAATAAATTGGGAGGTAAAATAACTTTTAGGCCCCAGGATTCGAAGGTGCTGATGGCAGGTTGAAGTTCTTCAGGTGTTATTTTTCGGGCAGGAGCTGTAATGGCTATGGTATCACCAGTTTTAAGAAATGGAGGAGTGATCATTTATTATCCATAATTTTAATCAAAGGTAAAAAGAAAAAGGGAAGAAACCACTCTCCCCTTTTCATGCAACCTAACAACCAATCATGAATATAATCTTGATCTAAGCATTCCCGAAGGATCAAAAGCCAGCTTATTAAATTCTTTAATTTTCTGATATATTTTATCGTGATAATTTACTAATTCATGTAATGATCCTGATTTATACAAAGTAGATATTTCTGTTGCATCTATTGTATCAGAAATTTCAGGATAGTTATCATTTATCATTCTGGCCAGGTGTTCAATTCTATGCAAATAATCCTCTTTGGTCACAAGAAAAAGCCCGCGGCTCCTATTTCTCATCATAATCAACTTATCCATCATAACCCTCCTTCCACTTTTAATTGCACACTTGACAGAAATACAAAATTCTCTTAAAAGGAAGTTTAATCCGTTACATTGATTGCATATTTTTTTATATATTCTTATACCGGACCGTCATTTTTTGATACCTTTGAGCAAGCAAAACAACAGTTTTTCTAACGTTCAGTAACAGATCTGAATTCTTACGACCACAATTAAAGTGCTGCATTAAAACGGTACAAATCAAATAATATAATAATATGGAAAATACAGACAACACTACTGCTACTCAGAAGTCAGTAAAAGGCACAAAGACGGAATTGAATTTATTAAAATCCTTTGCGGGTGAATCACAGGCTGCCAGACGTTACAGATTGTTTGCACAGCAAGCAAGGGAAGACGGTTATGAGCAAATTGCTGCTTTTTTTGAAGAAACAGCTGATCAGGAAGATATGCATTCAAAGACTTTCTTCAAGTTTCTGGAAGGTGGAATGGTTGAGATCACAGCTTCATATCCGGCCGGAGTAGTTGGAAGCACAGATGAAAACCTGAAAGCAGCAGCAGAAGGTGAAAATGAAGAAAGCTTCTTGCTTTATCCTGAGTTTGCTGCCATTGCAGAACAAGAAGGCTTCAAAAAAATTGCCAGCATTTTTAAATTGATTGCTTCAGTGGAAGCGGAGCACGAAAAGCGCTATCTTAAGCTATTAAGTAATTTACGTGAAACCAAAGTATTTGAGAGAGATGAAGATGTAGTATGGGTTTGCCGCAAATGCGGATATCACTACAAAGGTAAACGAGCTTTGAAAAATTGTCCGGTTTGTGACCATCCAAGGGCTTTCTTTGAATTAGAAGCAACAAACTACTAGTGAATAGTTGGCTTTGACAGAAAAAGGCTATAAGTAGTACGTCAGAATGTTTCAGCCATTCGCGGATCTTCCATTATGGCCTTTTTCAGTCTTTCTTTACAGTTGTATTTCTTAGTCTTAGCATAGTTTTCTGAGCTATAGCCCATAGTGTCAGCTATCTCTTTAGAGCTGAATTTCTGTAAAGAAAGAAGTAAAATACGCTGACAATCTTTTTCCAGGGCACTAAAATGATCACGATAAATTCTATATCGCAGTTGTTCCATTTCAGCCATTTCAACACTCGCACTCTCCGGAATATTGATAAATTTTTCAAGAACCTCAAAATTATCCATACCTTTGCGTTTGACCTTCAAACGTTGCATCCAGAGGTTGCGACTAATGGAGTATAAATAGGTTAGAAATGAACAGGAAAGATAAAATTCATCTTTCTGAACATTCTTAAGAATTACTAATAATGATTCCTGGAATATATCTTCTGCGTCTTCCTCATTACCTGTGTTCTTTTTGATGAGGAACTTGATAGTCGGAAAAAATTCTTTGTAGACATGCTTAATGATGAAATCACTATTGAGCTTTAAGCCTTCAATTATCGCACTGTCAGAATAGTGTATCATTCAGAAGAATATTTTATTGCCATCTTATATACCATCCTTGTATTTCCAAAGTGCCTTTTAAATTTCCGGTATATTGTAATAGAGATTATAAAATTATAAAATTAACCAACCTATAGAACAAAATTGCGAATAATTCATAAAGAAAAAAAATTTTGTCAATAAACAGAAAGGCTGCATAAATGTTTTTCGGAATACGATAGTATGCATAAAAAATCTGATTAGTAAGATAGATAGTAGTCACATCCGACCTATTACCTATCTTTATCATCTGAAATTTAATGGTGCAATAAAATGCAAAAATTCAAGTTTATTACAGGACTTAGATGCAAATGAAGCTTTTACAATAATGACGAACTATTAACTAATATTATTAATGAGAGCACCCAAAGCAAATTTACTGGTTATTATCATTTTATTGAGCAATATTGTTACAGTATTTTCACAAGAAATTGGTATTGGGGAGTGGCGTGACCATTTGCCATACCGGAATGTAATTGCGGTTACCGATGGAGGAACACGCATTTTTGCTGCTACTCCTTATGCTTTGTTTTATCTTGACCATGATGATAACAGTTTAAACAGAGTCACAAAAATAAATGGGCTCAGTGATGTAGGAATTAGTAGTATTGAATACAATAAGAAATATAATACACTGGTAATAGCTTATTCAAATGCAAATATAGATTTGATTAAAGGTGATAGGATAATTAACCTATCTGACATAAAGAGAAAGCCAATTCTTGGAGATAAATCAATTAACAGCATTGTCTTTATTGATAATTTGGCATATCTGTCGTGTGGTTTTGGTGTAGTAGTTCTTGATATAGATGAAGAAGAATTCCCTGAACCTATATATTATATCGGACCTGAGGGATCTGCCATTAATGTTCAGGATATTGCATATAATCCCAATGACTCCTTAATTTATGCAGTAACTGAAACCGGAATATATTCAGCACATTACCTCAATTCAAATTTGGCAAACTTTGCTGAATGGACCAGAGAAGTTTCGCCTGTACTCCCTGCCGGATTGTATTCACAGATTGTTGCCTTTAATGATCGGATTTATGTCAATAAGGCCGGCCCCAACTATGCTGATGACCAGATGTATGTTAAAATTAATGGAAGTTGGCAAATATTCGAAGAGCAATTTCTATCAGATAGATACAGCATGGAGGTTTACGAAAATAGAATGCTCATTTGCAATAATCTTGCGCTCGACGTATACAAGCCCGATGGAACAATTGATTACAGAATCTGGACTTATGATCCCGGAAGTGTAAGTCCTCGTGATGCATTAATGGTTGAAAACAATGTTGTATGGATAGGCGATCAACTGGAAGGTTTAGTTAAAGTGACAAATATTTATACGTATGAAAAGTTCCTATTGAATGGGCCTGATTTCCCTGATGCATTTGCATTATCATCAGCCAAAGATGACGTTTGGATTGTGCCCGGTGGTAGGAATACTTCCTTTGAGCAATTATATAGACAGGCACGTTTTGCCGGTTTTATGGATGGAAGCTGGCGTACAATTGACTATAAACAGGACCCATTTCTTAATAATTATCGTGATGTATATAGTGTGGCAGTTAATCCATCCAATCCAAAACAGGTTTTTCTTGGCACAATGGGTTACGGCTTGCTAGAATATAATGATGGTGTGTTTGTACAGCATTATACTGAGCAAAACAGTTCTTTGCAGTTTCATTCACTATCACCGGGCAGGATAGATGTCACCGGTTTGACATTTGATTTTGATAATAATTTGTGGGCTGTAAACTCCTCTGCTGAATCAGTTTTATCAAGGATGACGCCTGATGGAACATGGACTTCATATTCTCTTGGTACTGCTGGTTCCGGCGTTGAAGTTGACAGGATTGTAATTGATAAGCAAAACCAGAAATGGATATTGGGACGAAACCTTAATCTATTTGTATTTACCGATAATGGAACTCCAAACAATCCGGCTGATGACCAAACAAAGAAATTAACGGCAGCTGCAGGAAACGGGAACTTACCCGGTTCATTTGTTAAGAGCATTGCTGTTGATAGAGAGGGATTGGTTTGGCTTGGAACAGATGAAGGCATTGCAGTGTTTTATTCACCACAAAATGTATTCTCAAATCAGAATTATGATGCACAGAAGGTTCTGATCGAACAGGATGGATATGGTCAATATCTACTTGAAACTGAATCTGTTACAGCAATAGCTGTAGATGGTTCTAACAGAAAATGGTTTGGAACTGATAGAGCAGGATTGTTCCTGATGTCAGCAGATGGCACCAAGCAATTACTGCATTTTACAGAGGTTAATAGCCCACTGTTATCAAATTCAATCACTGATCTAACCATTACGGAATCAGGTGAATTATTCATTTCCACACCTAAAGGAATAGTTTCCTATCGATCAGAGGCAGTGCCTCCAAAAGAAACGCTCAGTGAAGTGCTTGTATTCCCAAATCCTGTTTATTCAAATTATACCGGCAATATTGCTATCAGAGGTCTGGTGGAAAACTCATCAGTAAAGATTACAGATATTGCAGGAAATCTGGTGTATTCAACTGATGCAATGGGTGGACAAGCCTTATGGAATGGCTACAACTTCAACGGCGATAAAGCTAAAACCGGTGTTTACCTGGTATTCATCAGTAATGAGGACGGTACAAAAACTGAAGTAACAAAGATCATGATTTTAAATTAGATCATTGGTCAACATATCGCAGAATTTAGCTGATATCTGATATATATGCTTCAAGCAACTAGGGGTTTGGTATTTCATGTTTCACGATATTCTGATAGTTCGGGGATAGTTAGTATTTATACTGAGAAAGCGGGTTTGCAATCATGCATAGTTAGATCTTTGTTCAGCAGAAATGCAAAGATTAAACCAGCACTTTTCGGTCATTTATCTCTTCTTGATCTGGTAATTGACAATAAACCGGGACGCTCATTACAATATGTTAGGGAGGCTTCATTAAACAGACAGTTTCATGAAATTACTGATGATATGGTTCGCAGCAGTATCCTCCTGTTTATCAATGAAATCTTGTATAAATCTGTAAAAGAAGAAGAAGTAAATCAATCGCTATTTGATTTTATTGAATATAGTTTACAGAATCTCAATGATATAAGCATTCCTGTCGGCTCATTTCACTTGTTGTTTTTAGTACGTTTATCTGAGCATCTGGGATTTGGTCCTACCCATTCACTTATTATGGAAGGAAGTCATTTTGATTTGCTCACCGGATTAATCGTGATGCAAGATCCTGGTCATTCATATATTATATCAAGTGATGCACTGAAACTAGTCAGGGAGATTTCTTTAATGGATTATCCATCACTGGTGAATTTTACTGCTCCTAAGCATTTAAGAATGGAATTATTGTACAATCTGCTCGACTACTTCCGTATTCACCTGCCCGATATGACAGAGTTAAAGTCAGTTAAAGTATTGCATGAAATAATGATTTGATTTATCTGATCACCTTAAAACTCCGGCACTTCATATTCAGGGTGCATCAAATAGGAAATACACACAGTTGCCTGACACTTCCCGGTAGTAACTAACTACTATAATCCCTATCTTTGCGGAAATTTTTTACCAATGTATCAGGAAATCAGCGAACAAGAATCAATTCGACGAAATTCACTAAAAGAACTTGAAGCCTTAGGGATAAATCCCTATCCTGCAGAAGCTTTCAATGTTAATATATCAACAAATGAAATCCACGATAAATTTCCGGCAGATAATTCTCTTTATAGCGATATCAGTATAGCGGGGCGAATTATGACCCGTAGGATAATGGGAGCTGCCTCTTTTGTTGATCTTCAGGATTCTTCCGGAAGAATTCAGCTTTATATTAAACGAGATGATATCTGCCCCGGAGAGGACAAGTCACTCTATAATAATGTTTTTAAAAGACTTCTGGATATTGGAGATATAATTGGGGTAACTGGTTTTGTTTTTATTACCCAAATGGGTGAGATCTCAATACATGTCAGGTCTCTAAAAGTACTCAGTAAGTCATTGCGACCTCTGCCAGTTGTTAAAGAAAAGGATGATCAGGTTTTTGACGCCTTCAGTGATCCTGAAGCAAGATACCGTATGAGGTATGTGGACTTGATTGTAAATCCTGAAGTGCGTGATATCTTCATTAAAAGAAACAAGATCATCTCAATTATGAGAGATTTTTTCAATGAAAGTAACTATCTCGAAGTTGAAACACCGATCCTGCAACCCATACCGGGTGGCGCAGCTGCCCGACCTTTCATTACGCATCATAATGCACTTGATATGACTCTTTACCTGAGAATTGCCAATGAGTTATATCTCAAGAAGCTGATTGTTGGCGGATTTAACGGGGTTTATGAATTTGCGAAGGATTTTAGGAATGAAGGAATGGATCGCACCCATAATCCGGAGTTTACCGTTTTAGAAATTTATGTCGCCTATAAAGATTATTTCTGGATGATGGAGTATGTTGAGCAAATGCTCGAAAGGGTGGCAGTTGGTCTACATAACAAGACAGAAGTCACCCTTGGCGATAGATTAATCAACTTCAAGAGCCCTTATAGGCGTTTAACCATGACTGATGCTATTAAAGAATATGCAGGAGTGGATATTACCGGAAAGAACGAAGATGAATTAAGAGCAATATGCAAGGAGATGAATATTGAGACTGATCCTTCTATGGGCATTGGAAAGCTTATTGATGCAATATTTGGCGAGAAATGTGAACATCATCTTATACAGCCTACCTTTATAATGGATTACCCGATTGAGATGTCTCCCCTTTGTAAAAGACATCGTTCCAATCCTGATTTAACTGAACGTTTTGAGCTCTTCGTCAATGGTAAAGAGCTTTGTAATGCCTACTCTGAATTAAATGATCCTATAGATCAGCTCAACCGTTTTCAGGAGCAACTGCGTCTTTCTCAAAAAGGTGATGATGAAGCTATGTATATTGATATGGATTTTGTTAGAGCTCTTGAATACGGTATGCCAACATGTTCGGGTATGGGAATCGGAATTGATCGCTTAACAATGTTTATGACCAACCAACCCTCAATTCAGGATGTATTGTTATTCCCACAAATGAGGCCTGAGAAGACAAATGCTCCAATTGGCGATCCGGATGAGGCTTTTGTTGGCATTGGAGTTCCCGAAGCCTGGATAGGTGTTTTACGTAAATATGGATTCAAAACCATTGAGCAGCTTAAAGAGGCTAATCCAAATAAACTGCTGAATGACCTTGGTGGGTTGCGTAAAAAAATGAAACTTGACATTCCGGCCCTGAAGATTGAAGAAATTAAAAGCTGGATAGAGCAATAGAGTTTTGCATTCCCGGGATGTTGCTTTATTACAAAAGATTTCGGGATTATTGATGAATTAACTGTTTTTCAAAATTGATGATTTTTTGTGTTGCATCAAAGCTCATCAAATAATGGAATGAACTAATGGAGAAATTTTTAATTGAGATATTCAATCTAATCCCATTCGTTGCCTTTCTTTGTTTTCCTTTATTAAAACTGAAGAGTAAAGGTGTTCTCGCATTTGGAATATTGTCCATTCAGGTAATACTTAGTGCAATTGTTGCCTTCAATGCTTTCTCAGGTGGCGGTATTCAGTATACTTATCCGGGTTCATGGATAACCGGTATTATTCCGGTTCGAATTGATGCTTTGTCGGCCTGGTTTATACTTGTTATTGGTTTTACTTTCGTAACCGGCGCCTGGTATGGTATCCAGTATATGAAAAAGTATATTGACCAAAAGGATAACTTGTCATTTCATATAATTGCTTATCTGTTGGCCTATACTGCGATGGTTGATATATGCATTGTTCAGAATGGCCTGGTCTTTTTGATCTTCTGGGAAATAATGGCACTGAGTTCTTTTATGCTGATAATATTTGAACATTATAAAGCTGAGACGCTTAAAGCTGGAATTAATTTTCTGATCCAGTCACATGTTTCAATACTTTTCCTTACAGTAGCATTCCTTCTCACAAAAATCAATACCGGCACTTTTGACTTTGCAGCTATAGCCGACTACACCTACAGGCAACCCGCTATTATTGGGATTGGATTGTTTGTCTTTTTCTTTTTTGGATTTGCTATTAAGGCAGGCTTTGTTCCATTCCATACCTGGTTGCCATTGGCACATCCTGCTGCACCTGCCCATATTTCAGGTGTAATGTCGGGTGTAATAATTAAAATTGGAATCTATGGAATATTGCGTGTGCTGTTGCTCATCAAGAGCGATATGATCTCCATAGGTTATTTTATATTAACTGTTTCTGTTATCACCGGTGTATATGGTGTTATGCTTGCTATTTTACAGCATAATCTAAAAAGGCTGCTGGCTTATCATAGTATTGAAAATATTGGAATCATAGGCATAGGAATAGGACTTGGGACAATTGGAATAGGCTACAACAACACATTTCTTATAGTTACAGGTTTTGCAGGGGCACTACTGCACACATTGAACCACTCTCTCTTTAAATCATTATTGTTCTTTACCGCAGGTAATGTGTATCAGGCAACACATTCCATGATGATTGACAGGCTGGGAGGGTTAATCAAAAAGATTCCGCATACCGCATATCTTTTTCTAATTGGCTCTCTGGCTATTTGTGGCTTACCTCCTTTCAACGGATTTGTGTCAGAGTTTTTTATTTATAGTGGTTTGATCGATAGTTTGTTATCACATCACTTCTTATTCATCATGTTTATTTTATTCATCATTCTTGGATTAGTCATCATAGGTGGTTTGGCACTTATCTGTTTTACCAAGGCTTTTGGAATTGTATTCCTGGGTACACCAAGAGAGAAGCATGAAATGTCATTCGATGAGAATAGAATGAATATGGCCCCACTCTATTTGATAGCTTTCCTGATATTAATAATAGGAGTGTTCCCAATTTTACTCTCACCACTTTTATCTAAAGCAGTTGACTTGTATTTGCCAAATTATAGTTTAATGGCTGCTATGCAATTAAGCAGCATACTCCATAATTTAACTACAGTAGGTTGGTACTCGCTGGGTTTCATTGCTTTAATTGCAGTAGTATATTCTATCAGACATCTGGTAACTTCAAAACGACAAATAACCATCGGTGATACGTGGGGTTGTGGTTATACAGGTTATCCTACAAAGATGCAGTATACTGCTTCATCCTTTATACGTACCTATCGTAAACTGGCTGACCCCGTGCTGTTGGTTAAGAAGAAGAAGAAAGAAGCTATTGGCTTGTATCCATTATGGATAACACAAGAGACACATGCTCAAGATAAACTGGAGAAATGGCTGATTGATAAGCCAATTTACTTACTTAGAAAGACCTTGAAGCGTTTTACATTTCTTCAAAATGGAAATATACAGGCTTATATCTTGTATGGGTTTATTTTTATTGGCTTAACAGTTTTATTGCCGGTGATTATTGACAAGATCATTGCCCTTGTTAATTTTTTAAATCAATTGTAGAATGGTTAGTTTAATATTGATTCTTATTGCAAGCTTTTTAATTATGGGTATAATATCCCGTACAAAGAGTATTGCATCCGGCAGAAAAGGTCCTGGAATCTTTCAACCCATGAAGGATATATTTAGACTCTGGAGAAAGGGTTCAATATATAGTAAAACTACAAGTTTTCTCTTCCAGTTGGCACCAACAATTTATCTGTCATCAGTTTTAATGGCCATTCTGATGATACCATTTGGAGAAAAACCGGGCATAGTCTCTTTTAGTGGTGACTTCGTAATGTTTGCTTATTTGCTGGCTATCGGTAAATTCATGATGATTGTTTCATCCTTAGATACCGGATCCAGCTTTGAAGGTATGGGCGCAAGTCGTGAAGCTCTGTTCTCCATGCTTGTAGAACCTGCCTTTTTTATTTTAATGGGCTCATTAGCTTTATTTACCGGGAATACATCATTTCACTCTATTTTTAGCGCATTGCATTATGGATCTTATGTGTCTTATTTGCTTTCGGCATTGGTAACTTTCTTATTTGTACTAATTGCTATGATTGAAAATAGCCGAATGCCGGTTGATGATCCCAAAACCCATCTTGAACTGACAATGGTGCATGAGGTAATGATTCTGGATAACAGCGGATTTGATCTTGGTTTGATAATGTATACCACCAACCTCAAGTTTGCATTGTACGGAGCTCTTATCGCCAACTTTTTTATTGGTTCACTTCCACTGTTTCTTTCCATTCCATTGTTTTTCCTTATTCAAACAGGTTTTGCCGTTTCAGTTGGAGTTCTTGAATCTTTTAATGCGCGGTTCCGTATGAGTCACAATCCTGAATTTATCTTTATGCTGACTTCACTCTCAATATTGGTATTTTTTGGAGTATTATTAATTCTGGGGAAATTCTTCTAATTAAGGATAGATCATGACCGATATATTATTGATAGCAATGGCAATGACTTTACTTTATCTGAGTATTGCCAACCGACTATATACTTATTTGCGAATCCTCGTCTTACAGGGGTTTATCATTTTTGGAACAACTTATCTAACTCTTACAGAAGTTAATACACTTAACCTGATTCTGATTTTAATTGAGACTATAGGTTTTAAAGCCATTGCAGTTCCCTGGTTTATGAACTATATCATTAAACGCAACAAGATAACCCGTGAGGCTGAACCATACCTGCCAAACTTTATATCACTTATCATTGTGACTTTAATAATAGTAGCCACCATTATACTATCAGTTTCAATCAATGATCATAACCTTGATAAAACTTACTTTGTGGTTGCTGTATCAACTCTGTTTACAGGATTATACCTTATAGTGTCGAGAAAGAAAATTATTACGCACGTAATCGGATATTTGGTTATCGAGAATGGAGTATTTGTTCTCTCACTGGCTGTGGGTAATGAAATGCCTATGTTGGTGAACCTCGGCATTATGCTCGATATTTTTGCCAGTGTGTTGATTTTGGGTGTGTTTTTTAATAAGATCGGTGATGTAATAAAAGATCCGGATGTGGATTTGTTGCGTAATCTTAAAGATTGATTAAGACATGATCAGCGTTTTTTTGATAGGAACATTATTGATAAGTTGCGGACTCTTCTTTAACCGGAGCAAAGTCTTCAATTATTTATTGATAGTAGCATTTATTGCTTTATTATTAGGAATGAGCATTTATGGTTTTTTAAATCCCGGTTTTACTCAACTCCGATATTTTAAGGTAGATTCTCTTGGTTTATTAATGTTGATGGCAATAGGTATTGTTAGTATTCCTGCCTTTTACCATGGGTATCGTTATATAGCCACCCATAATGAAACACCACATTCCAGAGGGCTTTTCTTTGCTGCAATGGTACTTCTTATTTCTGCCTGCAGCATGGCATATATATCCAATCACATAGCAGTAACCTGGATTTTTGTAGAAATTACAACCTTAAGTGCTTCTGCACTTATTTATCATCATCGTAACATCCGTGCATTGGAGGGCGTTTGGAAGTATGTATTCCTTTGCGCCATAAGTATTACTTTTATTTATGTCGGCATATTGTTTCTAAGCTTGTCATTCAAGCAGGCAGGAATTAATGACCTCTCATTTGAGGTTCTTTATCAACATAGTGATAAATTAAACCCTTTCTGGCTCAAACTCTCATTCTTGTTTATTTTTACCGGTTTTACAGCTAAGTTGGGATTGGTACCAATGTATACTGCTGGGATTGATGCAAAAGATAAAGCGCCTTCACCTGCCGGTGCTTTGCTGGCTAGTGTTCTCATGAATGTTGGTTTCGTGGGTATTTACCGGATATATGCTGTTGTTGCACAAACTCCCATAAAAGCATGGGCAAATACAGTAATTATTATTGCTGCATTGCTCACAATTTTTGTGGCTGCAGTTTATATGACAAGGATTAAAAACATCAAACGACTCTTTGCCTATTCAGGTATTGAGCATATGGGGCTGGTGATGCTTGGATTGGCTACAGGAGGTATTGGCGTTTATGCTGCTATACTGCATATCATACTTCACACTTTTGCTAAATCCAGCTTGTTTTTCCAATATAATTCAATTTATAGAATCTATCAAAGCAAGAGTGTGTATGATCTCGGTAACTATTTTAAATATTACAAAGCAGGCGCAATAGTTGTTCTGATTGGCTTCTTTTCAGCAACCGCAATGCCTCCTTCAGGTCTATTCGTTAGTGAATTTCTGATATTCCAATCACTATTTGAGTCACATCATACTGCTATTTTGCTTTTTGTATTACTGCTCCTTACATTGATCATCTTTGGCTTTGGCACAAATGTATTTAAGTTATTATTTCTTCCATCACTTACCATTGATGAAGAGAAAGTGGTAAAAATAAGTGCCCGGGAATCATTTTCTCAATATGTGTTATTGGCACTTTCTATTTATTTAGCATATAATCCGCCATCATTTTTGGTTTTATTAATCCAGGATGCTGTTAAACTTGTTCAGTAAGTGTTATGAAATATATTCCCGTAAGTAATCATCAGTCAGTTGACTTGAAACTCATTCCGCAGCTCAGCTATAGTGAATTCCGGGATGTTAATGTTGATTTACTGTTTGAAGCCCCTGAACGTCATTGTGTTAATTATTTTGGAGTCGAACTTGATGGCGAATTGCATTTGTTCAGCTGTATTGCAGATGATAATTCTCATGAAGTCAACGTCTCATCAACTGTTGTCAATCCTTCTGTTGAATACCATTCGCTTACTGCTTTAAATCACAACTTTGAGAATTTTGAGCGGGAAATAAGTGAGAATTTCGGTATTAAATATTCTGATCATCCTTGGTTAAAACCTCTTAGATATCCCAAAAACAGGTTTGACCAATCTTCCAGTATCGCTAACCATCCTTTTCTTCGTGCTTCAGGTGAAGAACTACATGAGGTAGGAGTGGGTCCTATTCATGCTGGAATTATCGAGCCCGGACATTTTCGTTTTATTGCCAATGGTGAGCAGATTATGCATCTTGAAATGCAGTTCGGTTACCAACATCGGGGTATTGAAGATTTATTTCTGAAGAAAAGAAAACTGATTGAACGTATTACACTAGCTGAGAACATAGCTGGTGATACAACTGTTGGACATACCACTGCTTTTGTTAACCTTTGGGAGAATCTGAGCGGGTTTATACCTGATTATTCACTTGACTTTTCTCGTACTGTAGCCCTTGAACTTGAGAGAATTGCAATTCATACTGGTGATCTTGCTGCAATTTGTGCTGACATTGCATATCAGCTTGGCAATTCAGTTTATGGCAGATTACGTACTCCTATAGTGAATTTCATGCAGGAATGGGGAGGTAACAGGTTGGCCAAAGGACTCATCAGAGCCGGAGGGATAAATTTCCCGTTTACATCGGAGCTCTCATTGAGGTTGCTCGAAATTCTAAAAGCTTTTGAGGCTGGTTTCAATGAAATGTCGGGGAAGTTCTTCAAACTGCCTAGTGCCCTATCCCGAATGGAGAAGACGGGAGTAATCAAATACGATCAGGCCCTTGAAATTGGCACTGTTGGAAATTCAGCTAAAATGAGTGGCCTGATGCGAGATATCCGCATTTCTCATCCATTTAATCTTTATAAAACTGCTATTCAGCATACTCCGATTATTAAGCATCATGGTGATGTATACTCCAGGGTGCAATTGCGTAGAGAAGAGATTTGGCAGTCAATTGGATATTTGCGAACCCTCATGAAGAGTCTCCCTGATTCCACCACTCCCCCTAATTGGCAGTTGGTACCGGAACCGGATAAATTTATCATTTCTTTGGTTGAAGGATGGCGTGGTGAAATCTGTCACTGTGCTATTACTGACTCAAAAGGGGAACTTGAGATTTATAAAATTAAGGATCCCTCATTCCATAACTGGATGGCACTTGCCCAGGCAGTTAGAAATAATGACATCTCCGATTTCCCTATCTGTAATAAAAGCTTCAATTTGTCATATTGCGGATTCGACCTTTGATAAAACATGAAATATTATGCTGGAGAACTTTAAAATAATGTGGCATCAGGGAAAGCAATACATTCCCGACGTGACAACTGCCATAGTGCCTGGTATCTTTAGAGGAAGGCCTGTTATTTCAACAGTCAAATTTGACGAAGCTGAGCTACTGGAAATATGCCCCACTAAAGCAATAAATGCTACTGCCATAGGTTCTGGAGATGATGAAAATCATACTGCTCAAAGCCTTGTTAGTATTGATCTCGGCAAATGTACTTTTTGCGGTGAGTGCGCCTCACGCTTTCCTGAGAAAATCAGATTTACCAAAGATTATAAGATTTCATCTAACGATAGAAGTCGATTAATTATAAGAGAAGGGGACGATTCTCCAATTATAATGAATAGTGAATTAATCAGAAAGGAGATACACCGGTTATTTGGCAAATCGCTTAAACTCCGGCAGGTATCTGCAGGGGGTGATAATAGTTGTGAATGGGAATTGAACGCATCAAATAATGTTCAATTCGATATGAGCCGTTTTGGAATAGACTTTGTTGCTTCACCACGACATGCGGATGGTATAGTGATTACTGGGCCGATTTCTGAGAATATGGCTGAACCTTTGGAAATCTGCTACAATGCTGTACCTGATCCCAAAATCATTATTCTTGCAGGCACTGATGCAATCAGTGGTGGCATTTTTGCTGACAGCCCCGCTATAAACCGTCATTTCCTGTCAAAATACCCTATTGACCTTTATGTTCCGGGTAATCCCGTGCACCCATTAACATTCATCAATGGGGTTCTAGACCTGTTAAGAAAAGTTTAATTCCTTAGAATCCCTCCATATCGAGGTCTTCACCATTGGAATTATTCTCAGGGTTTGCTTTTTTCTTGAAATTATTGATCTGGTATTGAATTCCCAGATATAGCACCCGTGATTCGTGTGTTCTGCGGCTGTCAATAGTAAAACCATTGCCATAGACAATATCATCAAACCTTCTTGAATTAAAGATATCTGTCAAGCGTAAGGAAACAGATAATTTCTTTTTGAGCATATCCTGTCTGAGTGATATATCAGCAAAGTACTGGTCTTTATGATATTCCTGTACAGACCTCCTTGGTGACCGGTAATTTCCAATTACCTGAATTGATCCATCTTTCCAGGGGGTGAATGTCAGATTGGCCCGGGCACTCCATGTGAAACGGTCAGATCCTTCTATATTGTATTCCGGTATGGCTGTCATTAATGCTCTATAGAAAGAGAGGTTGGCATTGGCTCTCATCCACTTGGCCGGATTGGCTGTACCTACAATCTCAAGTCCGTAATTGGTCTCCTTGCTAATGTTAAATGGTTTGGTGATGGTGACTCCATCAGGGCGATTCGGATCGGCCAATAAGCTAACCTCCTCAACCTCGTCATTGGTATAACGGTAGAACAGGCTGGCAGTGAGTGAATTGGTTTTCCAATATTGTAACAACCCCAATTCTATTGAATTGGTAAACTCAGGTTTTAATTCAGGATTCCCTGTCCTCAGGTTCAATGAATCAGCATAATCAACATAAGGATTCATGTCTCGCGGTGATGGTCGGCGTACCCTGCGACTGTAGCTAAGTTGGAGTTCTTTCTTATTTCCTATATCATACTGAGTATGGAATGAAGGATATAAGCTGGTGTATTGCGTTTTTAGAGAAGAATCAGCGTTGGTTAATCCTACAACAGAATGAGTAAATGCTTGTTCAATTCTTAAGCCTGCCTGATAACGGAACTTTTTCCATGAGTTGGCGTATATGCCATATACAGCATAAATCTGTTCATTGTAATCATATTTATTACGCAATGCTTCCTGGCTTACCCATGTTTCATCTGAGGGCTGAAAGTTCTTGTAATCATAATTCATTAACATATCTCTGACGCTTGCCTTGTACCCTGCCTCAATTCTACTTCCTGTTACCATTGGATATATATAATTACCCTGAACTGTCAGCATTTGATTCTTATTGTCTGAAACATTCCACTGTCTGCTGGTTGAAGTGGGCACTGTAATATCGTTTATATCATAGTTATTCTGGTTGATGTACGAGTCGCTGTTCATCTTATTGTCATTGAAGATGATATCGTTTGTAAATTCTCTGCCTTTCTGAGTAAACAGGTGCTTGTATGAAAGATTATATTCATAGGCATCTATAACTCTGTCAGATTCATTTGACCTGCTAAAAAATCGATCAAGGGTGTCATTTGTAAAAGAGCGATTTAATACGTCGCCGCCAAATCCAAAATTCATATCCCTTTTCGTTGCACTAAGTGTCAGGTTGTTTCTGGTATCAATGAAATAATCTACACCCCCGCTGATACTTCGCATATTCCTTTCCATATTACCTTCATCTGACTGCTCAAGCAGATTTAATGTCTCGCCATATTGGGAGGTTCTGATACTTTCAGAACTTCTTTCCATTTTATGGAGTCTACTATCCACATTTATGAATGCATTAAATCTATCGTGTCTATAGTTGAGGGCTAATGACCCATTATATTTATTCCAGGTTCCGGCATTAAGAGAAACCATACCATTAAAACCTTGTAATGTTTTCTTCTTCAACACTATATTAATAATACCTGAAGTACCATCAGGATCATATCTTACTGAAGGATTGGTAATAACTTCCACACTTTCAATGGCACTGGCGGGAATCTGGTTTAAAAGATCACTTGCAGCAATACCGGCCTGACTTGAAGGCTTCCCATCAACCAACAATGTAATATTTGAATTACCTCTCAGGCTGATATTCCCTTCAGAATCAACTTCCACTGATGGCACATTCTCCATTACATCCGTTGCAGTACCGCCTCCCAATGTCATATTCTTATCAACTGTAATGATCTTTTTATCGAGATTATTCGTTATCAGTGATCTTTCTGATGTTATCTCAACACCCTGAAGTGAAGAGGCTTTTGGTTGTAATTTTATATCACCAAGTTTTATGTCAGCACTTCTGGCTGATATTTCAAGTTTAGATATATCCTTGTTTTCGTAACCAATAAACTGAATTCGCAAATAGTATTTACCGGCTTTCAGTGACTTAATTACAAATCTACCTTTATTATCAGTGATGGTGCCGGTGACCATGGCTGAATCTTTCTGACTGAATAGAATTACATTAGCATATTCAACGTGTGCAGCGGTAACTTTATCGTGAACAGTGCCTGAAATAACACCATATTCCTGATTGCCATTCCCGTTTGCACTACGATTTAATTGTTGATTGTTCTGACCAACAGAAATAAGTGAAAATGAGCCAATTATGAGAATTCCTAATAGTTTGGTAAGTGATTTGAACATTGCTGTATTCTGTTTTTTAATTGAATGTGCAAAATTAACCTAAATGTGAAGGCAGTGAAGAATTATAGAGTTTTTTAACAAATAGTTAACCCGTTCAGAATGACATATCAATACTTACAAATTTGATTTGTCAAACCATCTTCACAAGCTTCAAATGGCTTTATATAAACATTAGTAACGCGAAGGTTTAATTTCTTTCGCTTACTTGTTAATTAATTTAAATATTTGTATTTTTACTGATAGATTCCAAAAATCCCGGCTATGGAACATACAACTATTGAGCGCTTTGGCTGTCTCGAAAAAGAAGAAATCCTTCGTTGCCTTGACAACGACAAATTGATTCCGAACGCTTGTATCCTTGAATCTGAATCACCTTTCAGGGGCTATTATGAGCGGTTTACTTATGAGCATAAACCACTTTATCTTTATTTAATTCTTGAGGGTCAATACTCTCTGGAAAAAATCTGGCGCATTATTCTTAAAGTGCGTAAATGCTTTAACCACAAGTTTGATGCTGTTCCCGGTTTCCTTGAGATATTTGACAATCGTGTTCAGATAATCCGAATAAGGAATCTGGAGCAATTTGACCATATAATTGAGCTTCAAAAACTATTTGCTGAAGAGGGGTTGGTGTTTCATAAGAAAATGAAGAAGGTTGATGGTGACACCGGTATAGTCAGGCTTGAAAAGTCATTCTTCCTTGAGCCTATTGGCGATATGATGTATATGGATGTATTTGAGCCTCATCATGGTTATTTCATCATCCCACAACACTTCTCATGGTCCAGGTTCAAAGAGCTCACTGCCGAGGTGCAATTTGATATTAATCTCCTCTACTTTGATGCCGCAAATGCTTTCTTCTATGAAAATCATGGCATCATTGATATGGTCAGAATATACAGGGAAGGACTTGACAGAGATAAACTCTTTGCTATACGCAACGGATATTACCAAGTGATTAACAGCGCGTTGGATAAGGAAGAGCATAAATAATAGAAAACAAAAAACGTCAACTTTTCAGTTGACGTTTTTTGTTTTGACTCAAGCGGTTAAATTAATTGATGTTTTACTGTTCCGCTTAGAATTATCAGAGATATTATAATCCGGTTTATTCTCCTTATCAAAATCATTGGATATCAATTGATCCGGAATCACATTAATTAAGACCTCTCTTTTTAAGGAGAGCATCAATCTTTGGTTCCTGTCCTCTGAACTTGATATATTGAGTCATACCTTCATCATCTCCTGACTCTGTCAGACAGTTTTTCCTGAAACTTGCTGCAAGTTTCTGGTTGAAGATATCACCCGATTGTTTGAAGTAATCAAAGGCGTCAGCATCAAGAACGGCTGCCCATGTATAAACATAGTAACCTGCTGCGTAGCCGCCGTTGAAAATATGAGAGAAGTATGTTGATCTGTAGCGTGGCCATATTTCACTTGGCAAATCAATTGCATCCATTGCTTGTTTTTCAAATGCGGGTACATCTGTCAATGAAGCAGGAGCAGTCATTTCATGCAATTTCATATCCAATATGGAAGCTGCAAGAATTTCAACATTATCAAAGCCCTGATTGAAGAGACCACTGTTTTGAATCTTCGCTATTAATTCTTCAGGGATAACTTCACCGGTTTTATAATGTTTTGCATACATGCGAAGTACTTCAGGTTCTCCGGCCCAGTTTTCCATAACCTGTGATGGCAATTCTACATAGTCAGTTGGTACGCTGCCGGCAGTGCGTGAATATTTTCCTTCAGTAAATAGTCCGTGCAGACCGTGCCCAAATTCATGGAACAAGGTGGTTGTTTCATCCCAGTTCAGAAGTGATGGTGTATCACCTGATGGTGGAGTGAAGTTGCACACTATTGAAACTATAGGATCAACTTTTTTACCATTTTCAAAGCCTGCTGACTGGAAATCTGTACACCATGCACCACCACTTTTTGATGATCGTGGAAAATAATCAAGGTACAGTATGCCAAGATGTGATCCGTCAGTGTCTTTTACTTCATAGGTTTCAACATCCTTATAATAGATCGGGAGGTTATCAACTTTCTGGAAAGAAATACCATAAAGACGGGTTGCAACAGCAAACATTCCATTACGTACATTCTCAAGGCTAAAGTATGGTTTAAGTTCATTCTCATCAAGATTGTATTTTTGTTTGCGAAGTTTTTCTGCATAGTACCACCAATCCCATGATTCCAATTTAAAAGTGTTGCCTTCAGCGTCTGAAATTGCCTGCATTTCTGCAAGTTCAGATTTAGCTACGGGCAAAGCGGCCTTCATCAACTTGTCGAGAAATTCATCAACAGCATTAGGAGTCTTGGCCATATTATCGTCAATGACATAAGCAGCATAGGTGTCAAATCCTAATAATTTGGCTTTGTCAGCTCTCAGCCTAACCATGTCACTAACCAGTTGTTTGTTATCGTTGGCATTATTATTATTGCCACGCATGATATAACCTGTATATAGTTTTTGGCGCAACTCACGATTGTTGGCATATTGCAGGAAAGGGATCATGCTGGGTTTGTTCAGTTTAAATACCCACTTGCCTTCTTTGCCTTCCGCTTTTGCAGCTTCAGCAGCAGCGTTAATTACTCCATCAGGCAAACCGGCGAGGTCATCCTTGTTCTCAATTACCAAACTGAAGTTATCATTAATCTCTGCAAGCTGGTTTTCACCGAATTTAACAGAGAGCATGGCTAATTCTTCATTTATTTTACGTAATTGATCTTGCTTGTCTTTAGGCAGGTTAGCACCTTCACGCTCAAAATCACGATAATATTTTTCAACTGCACGAATTTGCTGTGCATCTAAACCTGAGGTCAGACGATTATTATATACAGCTTTAATACGTTCAAACAGTTTGGCATTCATTGAAATATCATCCTGATGTTTTGATAGAAGCGGTGTAACCTCCTGAGCTATCTTCTGCATCGTTTCATTGGTGAATGCTTCATTAACATTGAAGAAAACCTTAGCAACCCTGGTAAGTAGCTTGCCCGATTTGTCATAGGCAAGTACAGTGTTTTCAAAAGTTGGGGCTTCTTTGTTGTCAACAATAGCCTGTATTTCAGCATCGTGCTGTTTCATGCCTTCAATGAAGGCTGGCATGTAATGTGAGGTGTCAATTTTGTCAAAAGGTGGCACCTGGAATGGAGTAGTGTACTCCGTGAAAAAGGGATTTTCAACCTTTACTTCTTGTTTGCACGACATAATAGCCGGTAAGGTCAACATGATTAAATAAATAAATCTTTTCATGGATGATTAATAAATTGTTGATTGAATATAGGATACCTGGAAATCTATCCGGCAAATGTAGTGATATTTAGACTATTCAGGCAACATCTATAAATATCCTGCGGGCAATTCTACCAACCAGGCCGGTAGAAATGATATCTATGGATCCGCCAACAACACCACCTGCCAAAGGCACAGCTTTGCTTATATTTATCATTCCCTTGCTTCCTGATTTGGCAACCAGAGCGAATCCAATTTTCTGATTAATGGCTATGAGTGTTTTTTCAGAAATATTTTCAATGATCCTTTGAGTTACCCGGGTTCCGATTCTTATGCCTGCTTCCTGAAGAATATCTTTTGCCACATTCCCGGCCATACAAGCTAATACCAGTGATTTTACCTTTTTATCCTGAGTGTCATAACCTCCAAGGTGAGCAATGGCTGCAATCATTCTAATCTGAATAAAAACAACGCTGGCAATATTGGCGGGTATGGCCACAGGTAATGTCATAAATCCACCTAATCCGGTAATGAAACCGCTACTTCCGGCCAATATTCTTTGTCTTTGAACCAATGCTGTTACTTGTTGATCAAGGGTTCTGTCGGGCCTTGCATACTTTATAGCAAGTGTTGAAGCCTTATCAATACCGGTGGCTCCTGTAAGTGCCCTGTCATAGGCCCAATCGAGTATATTCATCCAAAAGCCGGAATTGTCATTTATGACCATCAGTCTTTAGTGTGATCCCGGTATCCAAAGCCACTTGCTTTTTGGTTTAATTATCTTACCTTCAGACTTTTGACCTTGTATTTCAACATAAAGGGTAATACCCAGGAAGATAATACCTAATATAAAGAAAATGGCTATGGCTGCCACGGAATACCTCATACTGCCTGTAATGGCTTCTATTAGACCGAAGCTGAAAGTGCCAAGTACCGTTGCTAGTTTTTCCATTACATCATAGAAGCTGAAGTAGCTGGTATGTTCAGTGGAGGTTTGTGGTATCATCTTACTGTAAGTTGACCGGGCAAGAGCCTGAGTACCTCCCATAACAATTCCAATAAAGAAAGCAGCTACTATGAACTGGGTGGCATTAATAATGGCTGATGCTCCTGTACAAATCAGTACCCAGATGCCAACAGACACTATCAGGGCTTTGAGATTTCCAATCCTTGCAGATAATCTTGAAAAGAACCAGGCGCCTCCCATTCCAACCAATTGAATAACAAGTATGGTTGGTATAAGCACGTCATCCTTTAATCCGATCTGTTTTTCACCATAGGTTGCTGCCATGAACATGGTTGTAAGCAATCCCATCATTACGAAGAAAAAGCCAATAAGGTAGAATGTCAAACGGCGTGATTTTATTACCTGCTGAAATACCCGGTTCAGTTCCCTGTATCCTTCAAATAATATGTTGGTCTCCTTGTCTTTTCTTCTTTTTCTAAAGGTATACCTTGGTAGACGCCTGAAAGTGATCTGTGAGAAGCCAATCCACCATAAAAATACGGTAACAAATGATATTTTAGCGGGCAAAGCACCTTCGCTGATGCCAAAAAGGCCCGGTTTAAGTATCATTACCAAGTTAAAGAGCAATAATACCACACCTCCCAGATAACCCATTGAATAGCCGCGGGCACTTACCTTGTCCTGATCCTTTTCATCAACAATTACAGGCAAAAATGAATTATAATACACAATACTTCCGCCATATCCTATAGTGCCGAGTGCAAAGGCAATAACCCCCAATTCAATATGATCAGCATCAAAAAAGAAGAGGGCGCCACATGACAATGCCCCTAACCAGGTGAAGAACTGCATAAAACTTTTTCTTCGGCCGGTATAATCTGCCAGTGATGAGAGCAGTGGTGTCAATCCAGCCACAATGAGATAGGCTGTTGCTATGGCCCAAGAATAGAGAACGGTGTTGATGATATCATGACCAAAAAAACTGACATTGAAATCATCAGGACCTCGCTTGGTTACCTGGTTATAGTAAATTGGAAATATTGCCGATGCGATGGTGAGTTGGTATACTGAATTTGCCCAATCATACATCACCCATCCCCGGATGACTTTTTTATCACCTTTCAGAATGGCAGAGTTTCTGAAGTTCTTTTTCAAAGCAAAGATTTAAGATGCTAAGGTAAAAAAAATCTGTAAATTAGATGCCTTAATCT
>CALCQV010000136.1 GCA_937894795.1 uncultured Bacteroidales bacterium | reverse complement strand
AGGGCAATCATCCTGCCCTTCTCTACCGTGAGATTTATATCGGTAAGTACCTCATCCTGCTGATATTTGAAACTTACATTACGATATTCAATTTTCTCATTGAATTCCCTGATGGCTATGGCATTCTCCTTTTGGGTAATCACCTCTTCGGCATTCAGAATCTGCTCTATGCGTTCAACGGAGGCAGCCCCCTTCTGTATATTATAGGCGGCAGTGCTCAAGGCCTTTATGGGGTTGATCATCTGTGAGAAAATGGCAATATATGATATGAATATGGCCGCATCCATGCTGGAACCGGGCGACAATATAAGTCGGCCACCATACCAGATTACGAAAACGGAAACGCCAATTCCCAGGAACTCACTCAGGGGTGAAGCCAGGTCCCTCTTACGATATAGACGAACCATGAGCCGGTTATACTTATGGTTGGTATTCCTGAAATTCTCATCAGCCCAGTCGATGGCATTGAATGCCTTGATGATCCTTAATCCGCCGAGGGTCTCTTCAATAGTTGATAACAACTCACCCATCTTGACCTGACCTTTGGCTGAGGTACGCTTCAGGCTTCTGCCAATCCTGCCGATGAGCAATCCGCTGATAGGCAATAATATCAAAACCATGAGGGTAAGCTCAAAGTTCATGATAAAGAGGGTAACCAGGTATGAAATGATGGTGATGGGATCACGGAAGATCATCTCAAGTGAGCTCATGATGGACCACTCCACCTCCTGAACATCGGTAGTCATCCTGCTCATAATATCACCTTTCCGTTTCTCACTGTAGTATGAGAGGGGCAGTATCAGAACTCTTTTGTACATTGAGTTGCGTATATCCTTCACTACGCCGTTACGAACTTCGGCAATATAGTACATGGCCAGGTAGCGGAACAGATTCTTAAGAAAGAACACCAGAACTATGATACCACATATATAACCCAGAGTGGTGAGCTCACCGTACTGTTCAATCATGCGGCTGATCAGGTAATAGAAATTCAATTTAAGCGATTCAAAGTTTAAAGCCAGTGGAGGTGCCGATGTTACGGTTGCTTCCAGCTTAAAAAGGATGTTGAGTACTGGTATGATGGCAGCAAAGGACGCCAGCGAGAACAGAACCCCAATAATATTGAAGATTACATTAAGTGAAGCAAACCCCCAGTAAGGTATGGCATACTTGAGTATCTTGGAAAGATTTCTCATCAGGAAACAGTGATTTAAGCATTTCTGCGGAATGCAACAAAGATAAGTCGATTGACGATAAATTTGAAAAGAAAAGTTAACGGCTTGCTATTGAACGATATTTACGACACATTATTCCCTATTTTTGCATTATGGAATCAAAACGACAGGAAAAAATAGCAAGGCTGATCCAGAAGGATCTAAGTGATATATTAAGGATTTTTGCAGGTGAACACCTTGGTGGTTACCTCGTAACCGTTACTAAGGTGAACATTACCCCTGATATTTCCCTTGCCAAAGTATATTTGAGTCTCTTCGGGCCGATGGATAAAGCCTTGGTTTTCAAAACCATCAAACAACATAAGAAGGATATACGCCATAACCTGGGTATCAGGGTAAAAAGCCAGCTTCGCATCATACCTGAATTGGATTTTTACATCGACGACTCCCTTGATTATATTGAAAATATTGATAAGCTGTTAAAATCTTAAGATATCAGATTACCCGCGTAATTAATACTGTCAATTGAACTTACCATTCTATATAGCCTGGCGCTACCTGAAGTCGAAAAAATCACATAATGTGATTAATATTATTTCAGGCATCTCGGTTGCCGGTGTTACCATAGGTACCATGGCACTCATAGTGGTTTTGTCGGTTTTCAATGGCTTTGAGGGTTTGGTGGTATCACTCTTCAATACTTTTGACCCACCCCTGAAGGTTACCCCCGTACAAGGTAAAACATTCACCTCCACAGCTTTCCCATGGCAAAAAATTGAAGCCATTGAGGGTGTTGAAGCTGCTACCGGTATAATTGAAGAAAAGGCATTGCTTAAATATGGCAGCAAACAGTTCCTTGCCACACTTAAAGGTGTAGATGATAATTATACTGAATGGACAGGACTTGACAGTATGATCACTGATGGTGTCATGTTTCTCAAATACAAGGACCAACCCCTGGCAATTCCCGGATTGGGCATAGCTTACTATCTGGGCATAAACCTCAACAACTATGATGAACTCATTGAAGTGTATGCTCCCAGGCGAACGGCATCAGGTTATGCCACTCCTGAAAATGCATTCCAACGCCTTGATATTCGTCCTTCGGGAGTTTTCTCTGTGCAACAGGACTTCGACACCAAATACATGATTGTTCCGCTAAGTTTCACGCGTGAATTGTTTGAATACACTAATGAGCTGACTTCGGTTGAAATTGCCCTGGCTGATGATGCTGATATGTATTCTATACAGGATAAGGTAAAACAGATGTTGGGCAGTACCTATACAGTTAAAAACCGGTTTGAACAACAGGAGGTGCTATATAAAATAATGCGTTCAGAGAAGTTTGCCATATTCCTCATTCTCTCCTTCATACTCTTCATTGCCACCTTCAATGTAGTTGGTTCCCTTTCAATGCTGATACTCGATAAACGAAAGGACATAAACATACTCTATGCATTGGGGGCCAACAATAAGCTGGTACAGCGGATATTCATTACTGAGGGAATACTGGTGGCTTTCAGCGGAGCTGTGGCAGGCATGATACTGGGTGCCCTGATTTGTGTTATCCAACAACAGTTCGGACTTGTAAAAATAAACGCTGAAGGTGGCTCATTCCTCATCAATGCCTACCCGGTACTGATGGACTGGAAAGACTTCGTGATGGTTTTTCTGGTGGTTGGTGGAATTGGCCTGCTCGCAACCCTAATACCGGTTGCCGGTATCAAAAAAATCAAAAACAGGCAGCCCGAAAGGAATACATAACTGTTCCGCTAAAATATCGAAAATATATTTGTATAATTTAACCAAAATATTTGGTTGCTATTCCATTTTGTTGTTAGTTTTGTACAGACCTAAAGATAATTACATCAAAAAAACACTTATGGAAAAATCTTTACACTTCAGAACAAAGATGCGCTCCCTGTTTTTGATGGCCTTGTTTTGTTTAATGAATACTGCCATGTCGCAGGTAATTTTAAACAACCAACCTTCAGCATTTTCAGTTGACAAGAGCTCATTCAATGGAATAACCCTTACCAATACATTCAACACTTTCAATACATTTGATGTAGTTACTGCTGAAGGCACCTTCAGCGAGCTGAGCGCGGTCAAGTATACATACACCCAGGAACAGGGATTGCCCAAATTGCCGGTAATCAGAAAACTCATTTCCATTCCTGTGGCAGCCACCCTCGAAGTAAGGATTGTATCAGCTGATATTAAGGAGTATAAGTTAAGTGACCTTGGCATTACCCATCAGCTTATGCCAACACAACCGCCGGTTCCCAAAAACAATACCCAGGTGCCTGATTTTGTAATCAACCGTAAAGCCTATAGCGAGGATAGGTTTATTGGAGGAGAGCCTGCCACGGCAGAGGTCATCGGAATACTTCGTGATACCAGAATTGCCCGTGTAGAGATTGCCCCTGTAAAATATAATCCGGTAACTGGAATTATCAGGGTTTATGAAAACCTGGTGGTTGAAGTACGCTTCAATGGTGGTGACCCTGAGCAAACACAAGCACTCAAGGACAACACCTATTCCCCCTATTTCACGAAACTAAGTTCGGCACTGGCCAACCAACTGCCCTTGATGCCGTCAAGAGATTATATTACACAATATCCTGTCAAGATGGTCATAGTATCTGATCCCATGTTCCAGGAAGCATTGCAGCCATACATTCAATGGAAAACCCGCAAAGGATTCCAAATTATTGAAGCGTATACCAGTGAGCAGGCTGTTGGGAATACCACCACTTCCATTAAAAGCTATCTCCAGAACCTATATAATGCCGGAACACCCGAAGATCCCTCCCCTACATTTGTACTGTTTGTGGGTGACGTAAACCAGATACCGGCATTCCAGGCAGGACATGTAACCGACCTTTATTACTGTGAATACACAAACGATTACCTGCCTGAGATGTATTATGGCCGTTTCTCAGCCAATAGCCTGAGTGAACTGCAACCACAGATTGACAAGACGCTCATGTATGAGCAATACCAGTTTCCTGATCCTGCATTCCTTGGCGAATGTGTCATGATATCAGGAGTGGATGCCAACTTCGCCCCCATTCATGGCAACGGACAGATCACTTACGGCACTACCTACTATTTCAATGCCGCACATGGGCTATTGAGTCATACATACCTTTACCCACAATCAGGCAGTTCAGCAAGCCAGATTATTCAGAATGTAAGTGACGGTGTGGGTTTTGCTAACTATACGGCCCATGGCAGTTCCAGTGGCTGGGCTGATCCTTCCTTCAGCATTTCAGACATAGCAGGCCTGCAGAACAATGGCGAATACCCATTGATGGTTGGCAACTGCTGCCAGACATCCATGTATGGGGGTACTTGCTTTGCAGAAGCATTGCTAAGGGCAGAAAACAAGGGTGCCGTTGGCTATATAGGCGGTTCAAACAATACTTATTGGGATGAAGATTTCTACTTTGGAGTTGGAGTTGGACAAATTACCGCCAATCCAACATACGAAGGAACCACTTTAGGAAACTATGACCGCACATTCCACGACCATGGTGAACCCTTTGCCGATTGGTATACAACCATGGACCAGGTAATATTTGCAGGAAACCTTGCCGTTACCGAAGGATCACCCGGAAGTGCCGAATACTACTGGGAGATCTATTGCCTTATGGGTGATCCCTCATTGATGGCTTATATGGGTGTGCCCTCACCGATGAATGTAACTTACGACCCACTGATGCCACTCTCTTCCAATGAATTTACTGTTAATGCTGCCCCATATGCATATGTAGCAATTTCAAAGGAAGGTGTTTTATATGGAACAGCCCTCGCCGATGAAAATGGTGTTGCCGTTGTTAGTCTTACCCCCATAACCGTTCCGGGTAATGCCGATGTTGTGATTACGGCTCAGAATAAGCAACCCTATATAGGCACCGTTATTGTTGCATCACCCGAAGGGCCCTATGTTTTAATGGAATCGCAGATTATCAATGATTCCATTGGCAATAATAACCTGCAAGTAGATTACAATGAAGGGTTTGGCTTTAACATGACACTCAAGAATGTTGGAAATTCAGATGCAACAGACCTGACAGCAGTGATTTCAACCACTTGTGAATATATTTCCATTAAAACAGATACGGAACAGTGGGGAAGCATTGCCTCAGGAGCAAGTGCCACCAAAACACTTGCCTTTGAATTAAGCACCGTTGCCTATCTGCCCGATCAATGTACAGCAAACTTTACACTCCAGATAACTGACAGCACTGATACCTGGGAGTCAGCCTTCAGCATCAAGCTGAATGCCCCGCTACTGGATGCCATGACCGTGGTAATTGATGATGCACAATGCACTGAGCCAAATGGCCGACTGGATGCAGGTGAAACGGTTCAAATAAAGGTTCCCATTGTCAATTCAGGACACAGTGATGCCTTTAATTCAACCACTTACCTCTTCACCAACAGTGAATATGCAACCATAACTGAAAATGCCTATCAAACAGGCGATCTGCAGTGTGATTCAATGCGCTATGCGTTGTATGAAGTAGCCATAGCCGACAGTGCAGAAACCGGCACACTTATCAACTTCTTTACCAGCGCCAATGCTGACCCATATTTTGTAACGCAGCATTATGGATTGGCTGTAGGCTTGATCATTGAGGACTTTGAGACAGGCGACTTCAGCGCCTTCAATTGGGTAAATACCAGCCTCACACCATGGAATGTAAATCCCTTGGTTCACTATAACGGATTGTACTGTGCCAAATCAGGTGCCATTGGCGACAACCAGCAAACAAGCCTTCAAATAGACATGGATGTGATGGTTGAAGGCAATATCTCATTTGCAAGGAAGGTTTCATCAGAAAGCGGTTATGATTTCCTTAAATTCTATGTTGACGGTTCAGAGCGCGGTTCATGGTCGGGAAATATGGATTGGGCTATAGAGAGTTATCCTGTTACACAGGGAATGCACACTTTCAAATGGACCTATATGAAGGATATCAATACTATTGGAGGTGCTGATGCAGCCTATATTGATGATATCATCTTCCCATCAGCCAATGCCGGCGGGCAGGGTAGTGAACTTACAGTACACCCATTTGCCTATCCCACAACTGCTTGCCAGGCACAGGATATCAACCTATTTGCCTTTGTTACCAATAATGCGGTGCCTGCAAATTATATGTGGGATCCCGCTGAAATGCTCAATGCTGCCGACATTTACAACCCTGTTGCCACGGTTGGTGATACCACTGTATTCACCATTACCATAAATTCAGGTTTCTCCAGTGATCAGGAGTACCTCACGGTTTACATTGATCCCATACCCGAAACACCAGTCATTACACAACAGGATGATCTGCTAATTTCCAGTGCTGTTGAAGGAAATCAATGGTATAACAGGGAAGGAGCCATTTCAGGAGCCACCTCACAAACTTTTGAACCTACGGTTACAGATTACTATCATGTAGTAGTGACAACAACAGGTGGTTGCGAATCGGAACCGTCAAATGAAATATATATGGAGGTTGTAGATGTTAACGCCCCCGATACCGGCCCTGCTTTCAATGTATATCCGAATCCTTTCAACGACAGGCTCTTTATTGATTTCAGCCAGACCGCTATTGCTCCTGTAAGAATCAGTCTTATCAACCATGTTGGCCAGGAAGTTTCAATGCTTTTTGAAGCCAATTCACTGGCTGCAGGTAACTACCATCATAAATTCAAAACAGATGGTTTCAAATCAGGAGTTTACTTCCTGAAACTTAAAACCGGTTACACCGTAAGACTTAAGAAAGTAATACTATTTGAATAATCTGATCATCACTCACTCATATCAATACACACAAGCAATCATCAACAACAAACCAAACAAACACAAGACAATGAAATGTAAAAAAGCACTACTCTTTGCTCTGTTCACATTAATTATAAGTGTGGTTTCAGCTCAAAATTGGGTATCTATAAATGAGTCACAGCCAACAGCAGCCAAAATTCAACTGGTTGATGGGAATAGCTCATTCTCAACCATTGCTGTTGAGCTTGGAGGCTTCAACATGAATACCGTTCAAACTCCCAGAGGTGAAGCCTTCACCATTTCAGTTGACAATGCCACTCCATTGCTCGAAAAAGGAATGCCTGATCTGCCAAAGATCACTACATCACTCATCATTCCTGATATGGCAAACATGGAGGTTGTAGTTGTATCTTCAAGTTACAGGGATTTTCCATCCATTGAAATAGCCCCTTCAAAGGGTAATATTCTGCGTGATACAGATCCGCAAAATGTTCCTTATACTTACGGATCAGCCTATGAAAAGAATGAATTCTATCCTTCAGACATTGCCCGGTTACGTGAGCCTTATATTCTGCGGGATTACCGCGGACAAACAGTAGTAGTCAGTCCCTTTGCCTATAATCCGGTAACCAAAGTACTGAGGGTATACTATCAATTGACACTTGAGGTAAGGACAAACGGCATTTCCACGGTCAACACCTTTACAAGGGATGCATCAAACAACAAGGTTAGTATTGACTTCAAACAGATTTACGACAGGCAGTTTATCAATGCATCAACCTCAAGCAGGTATACACCACTGGAAGAACAGGGCAACATGCTGATTATTTGTCATGGGGCTTTTATGCCAGAGATGGAGGCTTTTGTTGAATGGAAACGCACCATAGGTATACCGGTTGAAATAGTTGATGTATCGACCATTGGCGTAAACTCAGGTGCCATAAAGACATTTGTGGCCAACTACTATGCCACCAATGGCCTGACCTACTTGTTACTGGTAGGTGATAATGCCCAAATACCTACAGTTACCGGCAGTGGCTTAGGAGGACCTTCTGACCATTCATACGGATATCTGGCCGGCAATGACCACTATCCTGATATTTTCGTTGGCCGTTTCTCTGCTGAAACTGCAGCCCATGTAATTACTCAGGTGGAACGCTCCATCACCTATGAGCAGAATCCGGATGTTACCATTGACTGGTTTTCAAAAGGCGTTGGTATTGGCTCATCAGAAGGTACAGGAGATGACGGGGAGTATGATTGGGAACACATGCGCAATATCCGCACTGACCTTATGGGTTTCACCTATACTACGGTAGCTGAATTGTATGATGGATCACAGGGAGGTGAGGACTTGCCAGGCAATCCCAACTCCGCATCAGTTGCCACTGAAGTCAATGCCGGACGCTCCATCATCAACTATGTTGGACATGGCAGTCAGACATCATGGGGTACCACCGGTTTCTCCAATTCAGGTGTCAACGCACTCACAAACAATAACATGTGGCCCTACATTTTCTCCGTTGCCTGCGTGAACGGTGAATTTATGAATGCCACCTGTTTTGCTGAAGCGTGGCTCAGGGCAACAAATGCCACCGGCCCAACCGGTGCCGTGGCCACGCTTATGTCGACCATCAACCAGAGCTGGAATCCACCAATGGAAGGTCAGGATGCAATGAATGATATTCTGGTGGAGAGTTATGACGATAATATTAAAAGAACCTTCGGCGGCGTATCTATAAATGGTTGCAACAAGATGAATGACACGTATGGACCGGATGGCTATGAAATGACTGACACCTGGCTCATATTTGGTGATCCATCATTGATGATACGTACTGCCAATCCACTTCCCCTTGTTTTGGAACATAGTGATGTTGCCTTTACCGGCTCCAGTCAATTTGAAATTGAATGTGATGTGGAAGATGCTATTGCATGTTTAACAATGAATGGAGAAATACTTGGTACTGCTATAGTAACCGGAGGCTCTGCCATAATTGACATACCGGTATTGGCTGAAGTTGGAATGATGAAACTTGCTGTAACAGCATTCAACTATATCCCATATATTGCTGATATCGAGATAATTCCACTCAATGGACCATATCTTGTTTATGATAACACCATCATTATTGATACTGAGGGGAACAATAACCAGCAGCTTGACTACAGTGAAACCGTAAATCTGGCTCTGGGATTGAAAAACGCAGGCACGGAAGAGGCTGTCAATGTTACCGTAAACATACAGTGCGTTGATCCCTATATAACACTTAATGACACCACTGAAATATACCCGCTCATACCGGCAGGTGAAGTTGTTTCAATTGCTGATGCATTTGAACTGACCTCATCAGCTGATATTCCTGAGGGTTATGAGATTAACTTCACTTTCACAGCAACATCCGATACGCTGCAGTGGGCAGGAACTTTCCAGGTCAGAGCCCACTCGGTAGTACTGAACTATGCAGGATTAATGATAAATGATTGCGGTGGTTATATTAATGGGAAGGTAGATCCCGGTGAAACAGTGTTGATTAACCTTAACATACTCAACGCCGGTACTGCTCCCGCCTATAACGTTCTGGGCGTTCTAAGCACGGAAGATCCTTATATTCTGGTCAATGTTGACAGTGTATATTATGGAACCATAAACGGTTATGAATCAGTACAGGCCGCATTTACCATCACCGCATTACCCACTACTCCATCAGGACACCAGGTCACACTTAATTTCAGTATGCAGGCCGATGAAGGCTTTGCCGGTTCGGCTACTCCAACAATTATTGTTGGTCAGATTCCGGTACTTATTATAGATCTGGATGGCAATAAAAATTCAGGTCCTGCCATCAAAACTGCTTTGACTAACATTGGTGTAACCACTGATTATACAACCAATTGGCCATTGATGATTGGAAGCTATCAATCGGTGTTCGTTTGTCTGGGCACCTACCCCAATAATGCAGTGCTGACAGCAGGACAGGGACAGGCTTTGGCAAATTTCATGAATAACAACCATGGCAGAGTGTATATGGAAGGTGGTGATACATGGTCAAAAGATCCGCAGACCACAGGACATACCATGTTTAAGATAACAGGAAACGGAGATGGTGCCGGTGACCTGGGTTACATCAATGGTGCTGATGGCACTTTCACTGAGGGATTGGCTTTCACTTACTATGGAGATAACAGTTACATTGACCGCATTCTCCCTGCTGACACAGCATTTACCATTTTAACCAACGCATCACCCCAGTATAACCTCACGATTGCCTACAACGGATCAACCTATCGTACAATAGGTTCATCCTTTGAATTCGGGGGGCTGATCAATGGTACGGGTGCATCCACCAAAGATTCTTTGATGTATAAGTATATCAACTTTATGGAGCTCTCAAATTCCACCATGCTTTTGGCCAATTTTATAGCATCAGACCAGGTGATATGTGAATCGGATGCCGTACTGTTTACCGACTACTCTGCCGGAAACGTAACTTCATGGGAGTGGAGTTTCCCCGGTGGTATACCTGAAACCTCCACAGAACAAAATCCTGAAGTTACATACCGTGACAAGGGTGTTTATGATGTTACACTTGTTGTTTCAGATGGTATCGGTGTGTTTACAACAACTAAGCCCGGCTATATCACTGTTGAAAATTGTGCTGCAGCCAAAGATGTTTCCATAAATAACATTCATCTGTATCCAAATCCGGCCAGTGATCAATTTACCTTGCTTTTACCTGAGAATGAAATTGAAGCACAAATAACAATGTGGTCAGCATCAGGCATGTTGGTCAGAAAAGCCGTAATCACTGATACACAATGCATAATGGATACCAAAGGTTTGCCGGCAGGTATTTATTTCGTTAAGGTATATGGCAGTGAATTGAACAATACTCTAAAACTGATCATCACAAAGTAAAATGATGATCACTACCGGGTAACACATTGGCCGTTTCAATGTAAAGTACCAGGAATACCATAATAGAACACTCATTACCGGTTTAAAGCGGTATAGCATAAACGGAGGAGGAACAGATTTGCCTGTTTCTCCTCTTATATTATTGAATTACCTTATGGATGGATAATTTTGGAAGGGAGTACCTTTTTATTGACTATATATTTTGCCACGCACTTACCCAACACTAAAACACCAATAATTCTACTGCCAAAATCAGTTTATAATGCCAATGATAATAAGTAAAGAAGCAACAGTAGCACAGGTATTTTGTGGATTTAACGCTCTTGTCAAACCAAAATCATTGGGATAGAATGCAAAGGCATTGACACCGGTTCACCTGAAAGTAAACAACTACAATTCGTAGTAAAGTGAAAAGACCAGCGCATCACTATACTGACCATGGTCAAAGAATCGCCATACATCACCGTTGACCCGCTCCGTACGGATGGAAAACAATGAATTATTGGTACGCAGGTTTACCCTGATCCGTTCATTTAAATTGTATGAGAGACCCAGGATAAAGCAAAGGTTGCTTTTGGCAAAGGGGCTGGACAGCTCTTCACTGTTATAGCGCTCGTAGTGATGCAACAGGAAGTTCATTGACAGTCCGGTTTCGAAATTCAACCGCTCATTATAGATCATTCTGTAAAGAAAAGGGAGTTCCACATAACCAAGCCGCATAACATATGAATCAAACTTCTCCTTCTCATAGTTGGGATTCTCGCGACTACCCTTCTGGATATATGACAACTCCATCTGGAAGACAGAATTAGGAGATACTTGGAGTGCTACATACCCTCCACCACTTATGCCTGCCTTATTATACCCACTGAACAGATCACCGGCAACCTGACTACCAACCAGGCCGGCATGAACGCCTCCGCTGAAATTCTGACCATGAGCAGTATTTACAGGAAGAGCAATGACTGCCATCATCAGAATAAGAAGGCAACTATAAAATTGAATAAAGTGATTACGTGAATATCTTACCGGAACGGATAAACAGAGCCATGATTTCATTATCGTACTATCTTCTATTGCACGATAAAGATAGCTATAAATTAGTACTTACAAAGAAATGGTTCACCTTCCTTATCAGGGAGTTCGCCAAACCAGATCACCGCATAGTCACCCTGAATTGCGACGCCCATAGCTTTCCATGATGCAGTTTTCCATTTACCCCCATTAATAAGAATATCATTGTGCCCCTTACTTGACTTCCAACCATTGAGGGCATCCTTGATAAACTCCACATCTGATGAGTAATGATATGTTGAGGAAAAGGCAATTTCATATCCATCACCCTTATAATTTGTAAGTTCACGGGGCTTGTCCCACATACATGCAGCCCTCCTATGATCAGGGGTATAGCAACATGATGACCATCTGGGGTCCTTTGACCAGCTATGGAGATTACAACGTTCACCGGGAGTGAAATTTTCAGCCAGGTCATTCACATGCAAACGGGCCACTTTGGTTAAGGATATTGAAACGGGTATAGGCGGAAGATTCTTAGATCTGCGGTATTCATTCACCAGGGCTGCCATTTTAGCCTCAGTGTCATTAATGCACAAATACTCACTCTCACCCTCAGAATTTGAATTATCAGTAAAAGAAAATAATGTCGGCAGAAACAACATTATCATAAAGAAACAGATTCTCATTTTAATAACAACTTATAGTAACTCTGTAATGGTTTCAGGTATCAACAACGCTATTTAACCAATAACATTGTGTACGCAGCAACACTTTTTATTCATCTATAACGCAAGTGGAATAATTTACTTAATTTTGAATGACTTTATAATTACAACAGCAACAACATGGATGCAGAGCAATATACTATTCTATTAGTTGACGACGAACCTGATGTGCTTGAATTCCTGAGTTATAATCTCAGCAAAGAGGGTTACAAGGTATTCAAAGCCAAGAATGGTAAAGATGGGTTGGAACTTATGAAGAAAAACCATCCTCACCTGGTGATACTTGATGTAATGATGCCCGGTATGGATGGTATTGAAACCTGCAGAGAGATAAGGTCAATGCCTGATTTTAAAGAAACCATTGTTGTATTTCTTACTGCCCGTGGAGAAGATTATTCACAATTGGCAGGGTTTGATGCAGGTGCCGATGATTATATTGCCAAACCTATTAAACCCAGAATACTTACAAGCAGAGTCAAGGCCCTGCTCCGCCGGTTAAAACCCTCATCATTTAATGAACTTTCAGGCTTTGCTACAGATATCACTATTGATAAAGAGAGATATATAGTTATAAGACAGGGCAACGAGATTACACTTCCGCGTAAAGAATTTGAATTGCTTGCATTGCTTGCTTCAAAACCAAACAGAGTGTTTACCAGGGAAGAAATCTATTCAAGTGTTTGGGGCCCGGATGTAATTGTTGGCGACAGAACCATAGATGTTCATGTTAGACGCATACGTGAAAAGATAGGAATTGAGAACATCAAGACTATTAAAGGAGTGGGATATAAATATGAGTTTAACAATTGAAATACCATAATTATAGGGATAAAGCCAACATCTGTTGAAGAAAAACAAGAGTACTTAAAATCCCGGTGAACGATAACCTGCAGGGTATAAATAAATCAATACTCTCAAATACCTTTTTCTATCGGTTAACCGGACAAAAGACCATAAATGTGAAATCAATTTTTTCTGAATCGGCCAAAGTTGCAATTAAAATTGCTGTTCTTATAGCGGCATTTACTCTCATTGCCTTGCTGGTTCTACGTTTCATCTTCATAGTAGACGTACCGGTATGGGTTTGCGTGATAATCACATTGCTGGTGCTGGCCTTTGCCTTTTTCTCAATAAACATCCTGATCAATAAGTTTATAAGTGAAAAGATCAGGCTGATATATAAAACCATCCGCACGTCGAAACTCCCAAAGGAAACCGACAAATCTTTCAACAAGAGCTCATTGGAGAATGTTAACCGGGAAGTGTTGGAGTGGTCGGAAACCAAGAAGAAGGAAATTGAAGAGTTGAAAAGAATGGCTACATACCGAAGAGAATTCCTTGGAAATGTATCACATGAGCTTAAAACTCCCATCTTCAATATACAGGGTTACGTACTTACCCTGCTGGATGGAGGCCTGGACGACCCTTCCATCAACAAGCAATACCTGCTGCGAACCGAAAAGAGCATTAACCGGATGATTGCCCTGGTTGAAGATCTGGAGAAGATATCTCAACTCGAATCGGGTGAACTACGCTTGAATTATACAAATTTTGATATTATTGCACTCTGTCGTGAAGTGATTGAATTCCTTGAGATTAAAACAAAAAAGAAGAACATTGCCATCAGCTTTTCACAGCCTGTTGATAAGCCGCTGATAGTGGAAGCCGACAGAGAAAGGATAAAGGAGGTGCTGATCAACCTGATAGACAACTCCATTAAATATGGAAATGTACAGCAAGGAAAGACAAAGCTGAGTTTCTTTGATATGGATCAGAACATTCTTGTTGAAGTTACCGATAATGGCCCGGGAATGGAGGTTTCAGAGATACCCAGAATTTTTGAACGATTCTACAGAGTAGATAAAGCCCGTTCACGCGAACTGGGAGGATCAGGATTAGGCCTTGCCATAGTGAAACATATCATTGAAGCCCACGAAGAAACCATTAACGTACGGAGCTCACCAGGTGTGGGAACAACCTTTGCCTTTACTATAAAAAAAGGAAATTAAGTCGATTGAGGATTGTTGAATATCCATTCAATAACATATAGCCGCCGCTATAGCTGTATCACTAATTTACACCTCAAAGGGAGATAAATGTTATACGGTAAAACCGGTTTAATTAGCCCTTTCCGTTGTAAACAAAACCAGGTTTCTCAAAGATGTCAGGGCCGGTGAATCAGGCATATCATCCAACATTGACAGGGCTTTATCACGATACTGCAGCATAAGTTTTTCAGCATATTCAATACCTCCGCTCTCTCTCACCTTCTGCATGAGGTTCATTACCTGCTCTTTATCCTGGCTATGATTCTTAACGGTGTTAATAATCTTCCGCTTTTCACTCCACGACGAGTTATTGAGTGTGTAGATAAGTGGCAGGGTCATTTTCTTTTCCTTTATGTCAATACCGGTAGGTTTACCGGTATCAAAGGTCTTATTGTAGTCAAATAAATCGTCTTTTATCTGAAATGCAATGCCGGTAAGCTCGCCAAACTTATGCATCTTCTTTACCAGGTTGTTATCGGCACCTGCCGATGAAGCACCTGCAGCACAACAGGATGCAATGAGTGAAGCAGTCTTCTTGCGGATTATCTCAAAATAGATATCCTCTTGTATGTCAAGTTTTCTGGCTTTTTCAATCTGCAATAGTTCCCCTTCGCTCATCTCTCTTGTTGCTTCAGAGACAATACGTAGAAATTCAAAGTCATTGTTGTCCAGCGAAAGCAACAAGCCTTTCGACAAAAGGAAATCGCCTATCAAAACAGATATCTTATTCTGCCATAAGGCATTGAGTGAGAAGTAACCTCTTCTTTTATTGGAATCATCCACTACATCATCATGTATGAGCGTTGCAGTATGCAGTAATTCAATAAGAGAAGCAGCCCTGTATGTTCCATCATTCACCTCACCGCAGGTCTGGGCAGTGAGAAACACAAACAATGGCCTTATCTGTTTGCCCTTCCTCTTTACCAGATAGGCAGTGATCTTGTCGAGCAAAGGGACAGAACTTCGCATGGATGATTTGAATCTTTTATCAAATTCCAGAATATGCTGTTCAACCGGAGCCTTAATTTCTTTTAGGGAAGTCATTCTTCAAGATTAGTAATCCAAAATTATGGAATATTTAGATATAACCATATAACCTGATAAATCTCGTAATGGTATATTACTATAGCCCAACCTATCATCAAGCATTAAAATAATATAACCTTACGCAGTTCAATGCCCTTTAACCCTGCAAGCTGCATAATGTTTAATGCCTTCAACCTAATCTCTAATTTTATTTCAACCGACAGGGGCTTCAAGAGAGCCGCTTTTAATTCTTACTTTTGCAAAAAAATGTTATGTCAGGCTTTCTTTTTAATGAAATTGTATTTGGCCCCGTTAGTAGCCGTCGTTTTGGTGTTTCTTTAGGTATCAATCTATTGCCTGATACCATGAAATATTGTACGTTCAATTGTATCTATTGCGAATGTGGATTAACTGATTTGGATCAGGACAAACGCGCCAAGCTGTACACCACTCCTGAAATTCTAGCTGCTTTGGATGATCGATTTAAAGAACTTCACGAAAAGAAACTTCATCCTGACAACATTACTTTCGCCGGCAACGGCGAGCCCACCATACATCCGGGTTTTGCAGAGATAATAGATAGAACTATTGAACTTAGAGATATCTACTTCCCGACAGCTAAAATAACCGTACTCTCAAATTCCACCAAATTAAACAAGAAATCAGTACACGATGCGTTACTTAAGATAGATCACAATGTTCTAAAACTTGATGCCGGAAGTGAGCAGATGTTCAATGCCATAAATCGTCCTCTATCTCCCATTAAATTGAAGGATGTTGTGGAACAGTTGAAATCATTCAATGGAAATGTAATCATTCAAACTCTATTTGTCAGAGGCAGAATCAAAGGTGAAATTATTGACAATACTACTGAGGAGGAGATTGCATTATGGTTAAGGCATCTTGAGGAAATCAAGCCATCACTGGTGATGCTATATTCCATTTCAAGGGAAACACCTGAAGAAGGATTGGTAAAAATATCAGCTGATGAATTAGAACAGATAGCAGAGAAAGTCAGGCAGATAAATCTGGATGTGGAAGTATATAATTAACTGGTAATTAAATTGGTAAAAACAAGTCGCCATGCTCCATTACCCGGTAAAGATATTAATTGCCTTCGGTGAAACTTTTAGTGGCAATGACGAATTGTTTCGATGGTTGCTCACCAACGGATATCCTGAACTTGCTGCACTTTCAGGTGCAATAAGGGGAAGTGAAGAAGCATTTGGATGGCTTGTGAAGAATGGTTTCAGGCAATATGCTGCTCTTGACAGTGCCATTGACGACAGCGCCACTGCTTATCAATGGCTTAACAATAACCAGTACTTCTTTCTGGCTATTCTTTCAGATGCCTGCCATAACCAACCTGAAGCCATTGAGTGGCTCAATAAACGCGACCTTAAGGTGTTTGTTATGATTGCCGAAAAGATTCGCTTCTTTCGTGATAATCAGGTATTTGATCACCACAAGATACACTTCTGATAATTCTATTTCTCAGTCATCAAAAGCATATCAATGCAATTTGTTACCTGTTACTAAAGCATAGTCATCAGATTGACAACCTGAGCAGGGTCAATGGATGGATTACTTTAACCAAATCACAGTTTTATCATCCACATTTTGAATAACCGCAATGTTTGCAGGTAAGGCAACCTTCTTTATAGATAAGGCCATCTTTCTCCTTACACTGAGGACATTCAGTTTTACTCTTAACCTGGGTTCCGTCAGGAATATACCGTTTCAGAGAACGTACCACTCCATTTTTCCAGGTATTGATGCTGTCATTATCAAAGGTAAGGTTATCAATCAGATTTACCAGGAATGGCAATGGCATACCGTGACGAAGAATACCTGAAATAAGCTTGGCATAGTTCCAATACTCCTTATTGAACGATCTTGATAAACCTTCAAAAGTAACTTTGTAGCCTTCTTTATCAAGGAATTGGAAATCATAGCGGGCTTTCTCAGTTCCTTCTTTACTTTTAATAACCCATCCTTTGTTTACCCATGGAGGGAGGAAGAAACCATCAGCCTTTCCGGTAAATATTTCATAAGGTTTGTTATCAAGGAGGCCAATTACGGCAATCCATTTCTCATAATCATTCTGGAATCGAACAATATCAGCCTCCAGTTTAACCGGTCGGGGAGGTGCGTTGGTTTCATGAAACTCGGTTTGCTCCTTTTCAGGCTTGTCGTTACTTACCAAAACACCGGCACGTGAACCATCGCGATATATAGTCATGCCCTTGCAGCCGCTTTCCCAGGCTGTTAAGTACACCTGACTAACAAGTTCTTCAGTAGCTTCTTTGGGTAGGTTAACAGTAACACTTATAGAGTGATCCACCCATTTTTGTATTGCCCCCTGCATTTTAACTTTATTCAGCCAGTCAATATCGTTACTGGTAGCTTTATAATAGGGCGATTTCTCAATAATCAGTTCCAGTTGTTTTTCGTCGTATAACTTAACCTCATCAGGATCATATCCATTAATTTTCAACCAATCAACAAACTTGGGGTGAAATACATTATACTCTTCCCATGAATCACCTACTTCATCAACGAAATTCACTTTAACATTCTTATCGTTGGGATTCACTTTACGGCGGCGTTTGTAGCTAACCATAAACACCGGTTCAATACCTGAGGTTGTTTGGGTACAAATACTCACACTACCTGTTGGTGCAATGGTAAGCATAGCGATATTGCGGCGGCCATATTTACGCATCTTCTCATAAACTTCAGGTGATTCAGCCTTAAGTCGTTGTATAAATGGGTTATTCTTCTCTCTTTCAATATCAAATATAGGGAAGGGCCCTCTCTCGCCGGCCAGGTCAGCACTTGCACCATAAACCTCAGTTGCAAGTATTTTATGAACATTAACAGAGAAATCGGTAGCTACTTCGGTACCATAACGCAAGCCAAGTGCAGCCAACATATCACCTTCGGCAGTAATACCAATACCGGTGCGACGGCCTTTGAGCGTTTTCTCCTTAATATTTTCCCATAATTTACGTTCAATGCGCTTGATCTCTTCATCTTCGGGATCATTCTTGATCTTGGCAATAATGGCATCAATTTTTTCACTTTCCAGGTCAATGATGTCATCCATTATTCTTAATGCCAGAGCGGCATGTTTGCGAAACAATGAATAGTTGAAGGATGCCTGAGGAGTAAAGGGATTTTCAACATAGCTATAAAGATTAATGGCTATGAGGCGGCAGCTATCATAAGGACAAAGAGGTATCTCACCACAAGGATTGGTGGAGAGTGTTTTAAAGCCCAGGTCGGCGTAGCAATCGGGAACAGATTCCCTAACGACGGTATCCCAGAAAAGCACACCGGGTTCAGCTGACTGCCATGCGTTGTGGATTATCTTGTTCCAGAGGCCGGTAGCATCAATTTCAGAAACCTTAAGAGGCTTATCAGAAACAATAGGATATTGCTGTCGGTATGTACTGCCACTTTTAACGGCCTGCATGAAATTATCATCAATTTTCACTGATATATTGGCACCGGTAACTTTACCCTGTTCAAGCTTAGCGTCAATAAACTTTTCTGCATCGGGATGTTTCACTGAAATAGTAAGCATAAGAGCACCACGGCGTCCATCCTGAGCTACTTCACGGGTGGAATTTGAATAGCGTTCCATAAAGGGGACAATACCGGTGGAAGTAAGGGCGCTGTTTTTCACCGGACTACCGGTAGGCCTGATATGTGAAAGATCATGGCCTACCCCACCCCTGCGTTTCATGAGCTGAACCTGTTCCTGATCAATCTTCATGATTCCCCCGTAAGAGTCATAATAACCATCACCACCAATAACAAAACAATTACTCAGGGAAGATACCTGGAAGTTATTGCCCATGCCGGCCATAGGGCTTCCTTGCGGAATAATATATTTAAAGTTCCTGAAAACCTCAAACACCTCTTCTTCACTAACGGGATTAGGATATTTCTTCTCAATACGGGCAACTTCTGCAGCCAACCGATGATGCATATCATCAGGTGTTCGTTCATATGTATTGCCGTCACTATCTTTCAGGGCATACTTATGCATCCATACATTGGCTGCAAGTGTATCACCTTCAAAATAGGCTGTAGCTTTTGCCATTATCTCTTCATCAGAGTAAGCAGTATATTCAACAGGCCTGGTAGTATTTTCAGTTTTTATGTTAGTTTCCATTGATTTTCCTGAGAGTGCATTTTGTTCATCAACGAGTTCCTTAGTGGGTCGTACACGCTTTTCGAGCATCTCATTGTAATAGTCTTTAACATTACTTTTACTAGTCTGTTCAGTAATATCTTCTTCCAATTGTGCGAAAAGGTTGCTTTCCATAGTTTGGGTTGATACGGTGGATTAATTGAATTCTTTTAATTTCTTAATTTAATTGATTCTGAGCCCTAAACAAGTTTTATGACCCAACACCAAATTGTATGACAATATACAATTATAAAATCGGTATCAGGCAACTAAATCATTCACATTTTATTAACAAAAAAAGTTTAACCATCTGGTACTCAATTAGTAAGTCTCTTAATAAGTTATTTTATCAAAAAAAACGCATTACTAAATCATTGAGCTATGAGCCTCTCTCATTGTTGAGAAGCGTATTTAACGAGCTAGAACCTATGTTGAGACGACTGACCGTAAGGTTCAATTTTAGTCAGGACTTGCATCAACAAGGAATAGAAATTTAAGTTTACAAAGTTCTGCATTCGATTAATTTGATTCAAGGGTTACCGGGAGATAGTTATCAAATAGTTACTAACAATTAATTAACAAGAGCATCAATCCCGTGATTGATATATTCTATACTTACACACTTGAAATATAAAAGCAATATTTGCTATGTTTGTGACGAAAACAAGGTAACAAACTAAACAACAACACTTAATGAGAAGAACTTTATTACTTTCGGCAGTGGTATTTCTACTGGTAAGCCTGCCTGCGCTGGCTCAGTTAAAATCAAATCTGGTATTTTTTACTGAGCAAGGTGAGCAATTCACCCTTATAATGAATGGTGTTAAGCAAAATGACACACCTGAAACCAATGTAAAGGTTACAGATCTTCCCGCACCATCATACAAGGTTAAAATCATATTTGATGACCAGACTCTTGGTTCCATTGATAAGAACATTTATGTGAATCAGGGAAATGAAATCACTTATGCTATTAAGCGGAACAATAAGAATGAATGGGTGGTACGATATATGAACGAAACTCCATTGGCTCAGGCATTACCACCGGCACAGGGACAACGTATAATAGTCTATGGTGCCCAACCTGCACAAGTGCAAACGGTTACCCAAACAACTACTGTTACTGAGTCATATAATGATACTCCACCTGCCGGAATATCAGTTAATATGAATGTAAACGATCAATCTGCAGGACTGAATTTAAATGTGAACATGAATGGAATAGCTAATGGCAGTCAGGTCAGTTCTTCAACCACCAGCACTTCATATTCAACCACAACCACTACAACAACCGGCAGGTATGACGACGGATATGACGAACCTGCTGATGGCGAACGCCCTGCCTATTTTCTTCCCGGTTATACCGGTCAGGTAGGTTGTCCTTACCCAGTCCACCCGGATGAATTCCGCGACATTAAACAGTCAATTGCTACAAAAACCTATGATGATACCCGTCTCACTATTGCCAGACAGGTTATTTCATCAAACTGTCTATTAAGTTCACAGGTAAAAGAGATAATGTTACTCTTCACTTACGAGGATACTCGTTTGGAACTTGCAAAATATGCATATGGCTATACTTATGATATTGGAAACTTCTATAAGCTGAATGATGCATTCACTTATGAATCAAGTATTGAAGAATTGAATGAATATATTCAGGGATTTAACCACTAATATAATAAACTAATAGCTATTTAGAAATCCAGGCTTAATGAAACGTAGAAGATAGGATTATTGATAACCATATCCTCAATACCCCAGGCATAATCAGCTCTTACAAAGTAACCCAATAAACGTGCTCTGAGGCCAAAACCCACACCACCAACCAGTGGTTCACGTTGTTCACGGATGGTTATTTTGAGTGAACCCCGCTGAATTACCCTGGTAAACAATGCATTGTCATCTGAATATGGGCTGGCACCCGTCCAAACGGTTCCAAAGTCGCCAAATCCAACGATCTGGAAATTATTAAGAAAGTCGGAACGAAGAGGCCTGTTTGCCAGGTATTTAATAATGGGGAACCTGATTTCACTGTTAATGAGTGCAAAGGAATTACCATTCCTCACATTCTGATTGAAGCCACGCATGTTGGTAGCCAGAGTTTGATAAGCATAGTTTTGCGAATAATCAATAGGTGCTTCGCGGGTAAATTTAGGTGTAAGCCAGGTATCAACTCCTCCCATATAGTAAATGAGCTTGCTCTTGCCAAATGAAGTACTGGTGGCAAAGCGATTGGCCCAAATAAGGTTTCTGTGAATAGGGAGGTAATGCCGGATATCAAATCCCAATACTATCATGTTGGTATTCCTGTCGTCGCCCTCTAGCTGATGATAATATTCACCGAAGGCCTTGAAACGAAGACCATCGTATAAGTTAAGACCCAATGATCTTGTGGCATCATAAGTAAGGTCAATTTTACCGGATACCCAATATCTGTTAATATCAGGTTCTCTGAGATTATACTGGTCAGTTGACATGAATATTGCCCTGTCCTTGCGTCCTGATACTGTTCCCTTTATACTGAACAGAGGGTTAAAAGGATATTTCAATATGTAATGAAGCTCATGTATACGGTATCTGACAATAGAGTAAAGCCCGGTTTGCTCGATGGATTGGCGGTGGAAATAGATTTCACGGTCGAGGCGGTGCTTCAGGTTGGCAATGCTGACCACATATTCATTGTTGACCAGGTTAAAGTCGAGCCTGACACCTGCCACAATTCTGTAATCTTCGAGCAAATCAGTCATACCAACTTTAAAGAATGCATTTAATCCCGGCGTCAGAAAGATAGGTCCACTTCCACCGGAAAAAGGCTGATATGAGGCACTGAGGAAAGTGAAGTCAAGTTGATTTACCAGCTCATTGATTGAATATTCAACATTGTAGTTACGGGCTTTGGGCTGAACGAAACCATCAGTTGTAGTATCCACTGCAATTAACGGAACGGCTGGTATCTGCCGGCTTGTTACAACAGGCTCTTCAGGAGTTTCATCGGGTTCGTCACTATAAACATTTACAAAACGAGGGTAAGCTCTGGTTGGCTCTATAATCGCTTCCTCCTGTTGTTGTTTCTCGAGGGCTGATATCCGCTCTTCCATAAATAGGGTGTTCTTTACCCTGAGCGCCTGAATATTTTGTGCAGCAGGCCTTTCAATGACTGAAACGGGATACTTCTTCCCTACATGAACAACCTGTGCCATTTTACCTGAAGTAGGCGAGATATCATGACTAACTATGTTGCGTGAATAATCAGAGGTGGCATAGTTATGAGTGAAGTAACGGTAATGCGTAGTCGTGTCCACATGGGTAATAGTGCTGTCCAACCGGGCAATATAACGGTTGTATATTCCATTCTGATCTGACAAATAGGATATATAACCCGGTTCATACTCCATAGGAAGGTATTCATTGGCACTGGGTGTGTTGGTAACACGTCGCAATACATCACTCTTTTTAGCGTAATTATAGATGAAAACATCATGATTGGCAGGCAATCCCGGTTTATTGATCTTAGGTTCCTCTTTCAGCGTATCATTTATTCTGTTGGAGCTGAAGATGATTTCATTACCGCTTTTAAGAAAAGAAGGGTTCAAATCATCGTAAATATCTTTGGTAATCTGTTCAGAGGAACCCGAGGCTACATTAAAAACAAATACATCACTTTGACCTTTCCTGATGGCAGAAAACACAAGGTCTCTTCCATTGGGTGAGTATGACATGGATAATATTTTCTGATAACCGAAGATAAATTGCTTTATCTTTTTCCTCGAATGCAGGTTAATTTGATAAAAAGCAAGCAAACCCTTTCTCTCAGTAATCACCGATAGTGTATTTGCTGTAGGATGAAAATCGATAATGGGATAGGAGAAGTCGTTTTTCTCATCCAGACGATGCCCCTGGCGATAAACAACTTTAGTTTTATTCCTGATATTATCCTGCAACCACACCTTCACTTGTCCTGACTGATTGCTCACCCAGGCGGTGTATTTACCGCTAGGATCAAGCTTTATCTGATCGTTGGTGATATCCTTTTTAAGCTTCCGTTTCACATTATGTTCAGGTACTGCATCACGTTCAGCACTGGCAGAATAATCTGCCTGTAACTGGGCATACCATTCTTTTAACAGGTTTTTGAATGAAATATTAAGCACATAAAGAAAGCCTGTTTCTACATTACGGCTCATACGGGCCAGGTAAACAATATTTGGGATGCTGTTGATTCCATATTTATCTGCAATAAACTTCCAGATAGAGTGACCGGCATAAATTGCATCATTGCCGGTAAGGTGATTAAACTTGCGGTACCTGCCTGATATTACCCCTTCCCTAACGTAGTTGTCAATTTCAGTATTCCATTCTTCTGAAAGGTACGAAACCAGCCCATCAATGAACCAGGAGGGCATGTTCATTACCGTTGAATTGGTAATCTGCCGGCCAACTGAACCACCGTAGATAGTTTGGTCAATTAGCACTCTGGCCAATCCTGCCCTCAACTGCTTTTCGAAATTATGATAATTCCCATCGAAATAGATGAAGACTTTATTGCCCTGAATATAGGTGATGCCACCAATATTGTACTGCTGATCATTGATAAGCCCTATGTTGCTTTGTTTTAGATCAGTGAGTGAATTAAAAATAATGAATTGCAACTTTTCGGAATACCTGTTATCAAGAATTTCTTCCATTTCAGGATACGTCGCTTTAATATAACGGGCAGCATAGTTGGCCAGTTCTTTCCCATTCAGATAAAAATAGATGTCGTACTCCGGAAGACGGTAATATGTCCAGAGGAAGTCACCATATTGTACTCTGCTTTTGCCAAATGACATCTGTGAACCATTATAGAACTGGGCATAGAGAGGTGATGCCCCCCCCAGAAGAAGGGATAAAAACAGCACTATTCTACTGTATTTCAATATAATGGATGCACGTTTGCTTTCAGACATTACTTGTAATAAATGGAAATGCTAATTTAACGTATAATTCTCATTTATGGCAGTTATTATAACTTAACAAATTGCATGCCTATTGTGTTATGAGGCTACAATATAAAATTTGATACCGGTTTAAGAAGAAATTAACAAATCAAATCAACCTATTGCGCTATCTTAGCATCGTTAAATACAAAGTGTCTATGATTAATATTAAGTATTTTACATTCAACCTATTTGCAACAAACACCTTTATATTGTGGGATGAAACCGGGGAGTGTATAATTATTGATCCCGGATGCAGTAATCATATCGAAGAAGAAGAGCTTTTCAGCTTTATACGGAGCAATTCACTGATACCCAAAGCCCAGATAATAACTCATTACCATGTTGACCATATTCTGGGCATAAAGTATGTTAAAGACAAATTTGGCATAGGGGCAACCGCCCATCCTGACGGGAAGGTGTTTTGGGAAAATTCGAGAAGTCAGGGATTTGATTATGGATTATACGCCACAGATATTATAGCGCCGGAGTATTACATTAGGGAAAATGAAAAGGTGGTTTTTGGCAATTCTGAACTATCAGTACTTTATGTACCGGGCCATGCCGATGGTAGCATCTGTTTGGTAAATGCACCTCAACGCTTTATTATTGCCGGTGATGTTCTTTTTTATGGAAGTGTTGGAAGGACGGATTTGCCAACGGGTAATTTTAATTTACTTAAGAGGAGTATTCTGGAGAAGCTTTTTATTTTGGATGATGATTACACGGTATATCCGGGGCATGGACAGACAACAAGCATTGGCATAGAGCGCATGCATAATCCATACATACATTGATAAATAGTTCTGATTATCTAATAACCTAGGGCTAAGATCCTGTTATGATCTGTCCCCGCTGAACCTATTCACGAATTCTGCAATATTGGCAATATCCTGCATCCTCATACAATTGAAATGCTTCAAGGGGCATTCATTATAGCCCAGCTTGCTGCAGGGGCGGCATTTCAAGTTGTTAACCTCAGCTATCAGTGAAGGTGTATTAGCCTTAAGGTATGGATACATGCCAAAAGCCGGTATGGTATTGCCCCATATAGACACCAATGGTTTATTGAATGCTGCTGAAATGTGCATCAGTCCGGTATCATTACTAATAATGGCAGTAGCCTGTCTTACAATGGAAGCAGAGCTCATAAGGCTTAACTCTCCACATAAGTTAATGGCCTTATCTTTTGACAGCTCTGTTATAATTTCACCACGCTCCCTGTCTTCCTTGCCACCAAGCAAAACAACAGGCAACCTGAGATTATTGACAATACCTGCCACCATATCGGCTGGCAATATTTTGGTTTTATGATTCCCTCCTATTGCTATACCTACATAGCCGACTGAGAGATCAGGGTACTGACTCTTTATATCCACTTCTTCCTCTGCAGGTATAAAGTAATCCAGACCTTTATCATCATTTTTGACTCCCAAATGTGCAATAGTTTCCAGATAACGATCAACAATATGCAACTTGGGAAGCTTGTTGATCTTTAACCTTACCATGAGCCACTTTTCAATATTGAGCTTACTGAAAGAATGTGAAGGCCGGGAAAGGGCCAAGACAATTCTGTGGCTTCTTAAGTTGTTATGGAGATCGATAATCTGGTCATACTTTTCTGCCCGAAGACTGGGGATTACTTCACTTAAACTCTTTTCAAAAGAATACACTTTTGAGATATGGTGATTGGATTCGACAAGGGTGGCGAACCTTTTCTTTGTCAGATAGTGTATCTCAACATTATCCAACTGCTCACCCAAACATCTGATAACAGGTGAAGTGAGAACAATATCACCAATTGAACTAAATCTGATAATCAACAGTTTGAGTTTCATAGAGAGAGGTTGGTGGCACAAAAATACATCAATCCCTGCTGTTAGCAAAGAACTTACTGATTTCATACCTTTGCACAATGCAATTAATTGATACACATACCCACCTTTATCTGGAAGAATTTGATCACGACAGGCATGAAGTGGTTCAAAATGCCATAAATGCAGGTGTGACCAAAATGATGTTGCCTAACATTGACAGTACGAGCATTGATAGCATGCTGGCGCTAGCGGGTCAATTCCCTTCCAACTGCTTCCCAATGATTGGGCTGCATCCAACATCAGTTAAGGAGAATTATTCCAATGAACTTGCTATTATGGAGGAATGGTTGGCAAAACGCAATTTTATTGGAATTGGCGAGTGTGGTATGGATTTATATTGGGATAAATCATTTGCATTGGAGCAGGAAATTGTATTCAGGCACCATATTGATCTTGCCCGAACATACGACCTGCCTTTGATTGTGCATATACGCGATTCATTTAATGAAGTAATCCAGATACTGAAGGATATCAATAAGAGTGATCTTCGGGGAATCTTTCATTGCTTTTCAGGTTCAGTGGAGCAAGCGAAGCAGGCCATAAAATATGGTTTCAGCCTTGGCCTAGGTGGTGTGATAACCTTTAAGAACAATAAAATGCAGGAGACACTCAAGCACATTGATCTGAAGCACCTTGTTTTAGAAACTGATGCACCTTTCCTGGCACCCGTTCCTTATAGAGGAAAGCGAAATGAGCCTTCTTATGTTCCCCTGATTGCCCGGATGGTTGCTGACATAAAAGGAATAACAGTGCAAGAGGTGGCCGAAGCAACTACTGCAAATGCCGTGAAATTATTCAACCTGACAACAAATGACCAATAGACAATTTGCCCCAAAAATACTTGTAATTTATACCGGTGGCACCATAGGAATGATGAAGGATCCTGAAACAGGAGCACTTGTACCTTTTAACTTTGATACACTATATAAGCATATACCCATACTTGAAAGTGTAAATTGCCAAATAAGCAGTTACAGCTTCGACCCGCTGATAGATTCTTCCAATATGAAACCCGCTTTCTGGATAAGGCTTGCCGGAATCATCGAAGAAAACTACAATCTTTATGATGGCTTCGTTGTATTGCATGGTACTGATACCATGGCTTACACAGCATCAGTACTAAGTTTCATGCTTGAGAATCTCAATAAACCCGTAGTCTTTACCGGATCTCAATTACCAATGGGTGTAGTAAGAACCGATGGCAGGGATAACTTCATCAATGCTATTGAAATAGCTGCCGCTATGGAAAATGGCAAGCCAGTGGTACCTGAGGTGTCTATTTGCTTTGAAAACAGGGTATTGCGCGGTAATCGGACAAGTAAGTTCAATGCCGAGAATTTTAATGCATTCCTTAGTGGGAATTATCCCTTATTGGCTCAGGTGGGAGTTCACATCAAATACTTCACACAATATATAAATAAACCATCCAATCAGGGCTTAACGGTACATAAGAATCTTGATCCAGCGGTGGCTATCCTAAAGCTATTTCCGGGTATTACGGAAAAAGTGGTTGAAAGTATACTGGCAATAGATGGACTTAAAGCAGTGATACTTGAAACTTATGGTGCAGGTAATGCCCCTACCGACAAGTGGTTTATTGATGCATTAAGTAAAACCATAACTTCAGGTATTACAGTATTTAATGTTACTCAATGCAAAGGAGGTTCGGTTGAAATGGGTAAATACGAAACCAGCCTGCAGTTGGAAGGAATTGGAGTTGTTGGTGGTTTTGATATAACCACCGAATCAGCCATAGCAAAAACCATGTTCCTGCTTGGAAAGGGTTACACAGGTCTTGAATTAAAGCACTTGCTGCAAACACCACTTGCAGGAGAATTAACAGTTGAGGATAATCTGGAAAGAGGGAAAATAAAATAGATAACCTTATTTTACCTCTCAACATATTTTTATTATACCTTTGAATTATTCTTGAGTAACCATAATTTAGATTTATTACCATGGTATCATTCAAAGCTTCTGCCATTAACTTTCTTTTGCGAAACAGGCACATACTGAATGGAAAACTTAAGAAAGAGACCTATGATATGAACACCTCCATTCAGGGTTTCAGGGACCAGTGTGAAAAAGGGGCTGCCAGATATGCCAAGATTCCTGAAGGTGTGACGGTTATTGAGGAAGATATAGAGGGTATGAAATCTGAATGGATTGCACCCATAGGATCTGACCCAACAAAAGTTATAATGTATGTACACGGCGGAGGGTATGTATCAGGTTCTTGCCTTGATCACAGGGCTTTTGTATCAAAATTTGCTAAAAGTTGTGCATATACCAACCTCGTTTATGAATACCGGTTGGCCCCTGAATTTCCATTTCCTGCTGCGCTTGATGATTCTGTAACTATTTATAAAGCACTTCTTGCAAAAGGATATTCAAATGATAATATAATAATTGCAGGCGAATCAGCAGGCGGGGGATTGGCTCTTGCCTTGCTGCTTGCACTTAAAGAGCAAAATATAGCATTACCGGCGGCTGGTGTGGCAATATCACCATGGACAGACCTCACCTGTACAGGTGAATCTTACCATACTAAAAACAAAGTTTCACTAGCCCCAATGAATTCGTGGTTAGTATTCAGCAAGCATTATGCCGGAAACTACGACCTGACCAATCCGCTTATATCTCCATTGTTTGGAGACCTTAGGGGATTGCCACCCTTATACATTAATTCGGGGACATCAGATGAATTGTATGACGATGGTGAAAGATTTTACAAAAAGGCACTAGAGCAAGGTGTTGATATAGCATTCAAATCAGGAGAACAGATGGTACATTGCTACCCATTCTTTTCACCGGCATTCAAGGAAGCCAAAGAAGCTATGGATGAAATTTGCAGCTTTATTGCAAAACACTTAAATTGACACGTTAGCGCATAATTTGTTAATGTAAAAACCGTAAGTTGTAACTAAAGCAGCCATTTAAAGGCATTTTCCATACAATTTTACATTGGAGAATTGAATTGTACGCATACTTTGATATAGTCATAGATAAGCATTTTATCAACTCCTGATTGCATGAAAAAGAACCTAGCACTCTTGTTTGTTACATTTTTGTTCCCCGTCTTAATTTATTCACAAATCACTCAGGATACCATCGTTAAATTCAATGGTGATGAAATTCATTGTGTTATCTTGAAAGAAACAGCCTCTAAGGTGATATATAATATCAGGGAAAACGGATTATTATACAAGCGGCTTATCCCAATTAGTGAGGTTGCCACAATAAGATATGGATACAAGATAAGAGAAGTCCAGTCATCAACATATTTAGGTTTCGGATTAGGACTTGACTATGGTGGATTGCCCGGAGTAAATGTAATGTACTCTCCGACAAGGAAAACCGCAATATACTTAGGAGTTGGGAATGCATTTACAGGAGTTGGCATCAATGGAGGTGCTACTTATAGAATTCAATCAAACAAACGTGATCATAGGGTGGTGCCATTCATTACAGGAATGTATGGCTACAATGCTATCATACGAATAATAAATGACCGGTCACTAAGTAAAATCTTCAGGGGGGCAACATTCGGAGCAGGTATAGAATTACATTCAAATCCCGGCAAATTAAATCATTGGGCATTCGCAGTATTAATACCTATCAGAGATCCGGAAGTTGAAAATTATATAGAGCATTTGAAAAAAAACCACGGAATTGAATTCAGTAGTGAGCTTATGCCGGTGCTTTTTTCAGTGGGATATAAATATGCTTTCTGACAAATCAGTTAAATACAATACCCAAATCGCACTAAAAAGGTATAAAATAAAGTTTCAGAAAAGTTAATAAATAAAAGTAGCTGAAAACCATCAGCTCAAAATTCAATATTTTCGTGTATCTTTATCATCAGATAGCTAAATAATAGGTGTGAATCTTCTAAAAAATACAGAGGATAATTCATTGTTCACATTTTTTTGTAATTTAGCGCACTGAAAATGGGTTAAGGAGTGTTACTTTGAGCCTGTTACGGAGAGATGGCCGAGTGGTCGAAGGCGCACGCCTGGAAAGTGTGTATACGCCAAAAGCGTATCATGGGTTCGAATCCCATTCTCTCCGCATAAATTAATGTTAGCAAACGCAATAAACTGGAATAAAACAAGTTCAATTTTAAACAACAAAAACAATAACAATTAACTATGAAAAAATTAGTTGCATTTTTGACAGTAGCAGGGATGTTCACATTTGGAGTGATCAACACTGTGATAGCTCAGGATCAGACTCCTGCACAAACTGAACAAGTAGCTACCGATACAGCCGCACAAACAGAGGCTGCCACCGAAGCAGCTCCGGCTGAAGGCCTTGTTGCTGATGAAGCTCCTCAACAATCTTTTCACCAAGTGCTAAAGCAGAAATTTATTGAAGGTGGTGCACTTTGGATGTTCCCTATTCTTCTCTGCCTGGTTATTGGTTTAGGTTTAGTTATTGAGAGGATTCTCTATCTGAATCTCTCAACTACTAATACTCAGAAACTTTTAAACAAAGTTGAGACAGCTTTGGAAACTGAAGGTGTTACAGCAGCAAAAGAAATCTGCAAGAATACCCGTGGCCCGGTAGCAAGTATTTTCTATCAGGGACTTGACCGTCACTCAGAAGGCCTTGAGATTGTTGAAAAATCAATCGTTTCCTATGGTGGTGTATTAACCGGACGTTTGGAAGCTAATTTATCATGGATTGCATTGTTCATTGCATTAGGACCTATGCTCGGATTCCTTGGTACTGTTGTAGGTATGGTTCAGGCATTTGATGCTATTGAAGCTGCAGGTGATATTTCTCCGACAGTTGTTGCCGGTGGTATGAAAGTAGCTCTTATTACTACAGTATTCGGTTTGATCGTAGCTATCATTCTTCAGGTATTTTACAACTACCTGCTTTCAAAAATTGAATCAATTTTACGCGCCATGGAAGATTCTACTATAACTTTTATGGATATTCTTGTTAAAAACAAAAATGTAAAGGCATAATCATGGATACTGCAATCAATATTGGCTTTGTCATAATGTATATACTTATGATAGCCGCCGTTATCGGTGTAATTGTATTTCCATTGGTGCAAATGCTTGGCGATTTAAAGTCAGCAAAAGGTGCACTGGTGGGAATAGGAGCAATTTTGGTAGTTTTTTTAATATCTTATGCAATTTCAACCCCAGAGGTTGGTGCATTTTATGATAAATATAATATTTCGCCCAACTTTTCCAAAATTATTGGAGGAGGATTGATTGCCACCTATATTATGTTTGCAGGTGTGGTTATCAGCATCCTTTGGTCACAGGTATCAAGTTGGTTAAAATAATATTCCTTGAAAGGATAAATTATGAGAAGAAAAACACCTGAAATCAATGCCGGTTCGATGGCTGATATATCGTTCCTGCTCCTGATCTTCTTCCTGGTAACGACTACCATGGATACGGATTCGGGAATTTCGAGAAGGTTACCACCTCCGCCGGATCCAACCGCTGCTCCACCGGATGTTAAAGAACGTAACGTATTTAACGTTCTCGTTAACAAAAATGACCGGTTGATGGTAGATGGACGGGTTGGTGATATTCGCACTCTTAAACTCGAAACAAAAGAGTTTTTAAGCAATCCGAATAATGATCCTAACCTTCCTGAAAAAAGAGAAGAAATTATTCCTGGTATTGGGCCATTCCAGATCTCGAAAGGAATCATCTCTCTTAAAAACGACCGTGGCACTTCCTATGACATGTATATTCAAGTTCAAAATGAACTGACAGCTGCTGTTAATGAATTACGCGATGAGCTATCAAAGCAAAAGTTTGGTAAAAAATTCTCTGAGCTTACTGATAATAAGAGCATTGAGGCAATTCAAAAGGCAATTCCGGTTTCAATTTCGGAAGCTGAACCAGAAGATATAGGAGGGGGAAAATAATATGGCACGTTTTAGAAAAGAAGGTTCTTCTAAAGAACTACCATCAATTAGTACAGGCTCTATGCCTGATATCATTTTCATGATCCTGTTTTTCTTCATGGTAACCACTACTATGAGGGAAGTAACTCTTAAAGTTCGGGTAACACCTCCTGAAGCTACTGAAGTTCAGAAGCTTGAGAAGAAATCACTCGTAAGCTTTATCTATATCGGACCACCAACTCAGTCAAAGTTATATGGTACTGAATCACGTATTCAACTCAATGATAGTTACCGAACTGTTAATGACATCGCTGAATTTGTGTATGCTGAAAGAGAACAGCGCAATGAGGCTGACAGACAACTTTTGACAACTTCTCTTAAAGTTGATAAAGAAGTTAGAATGGGTGTTGTGACTGATGTAAAACAAGAACTCCGTCAAGTAGGTGCTTTCAAGATTAACTATTCCACTCGGAAGAAAGTAGTAGCTGAAAATTAATTCATAGTTAATTTAATGGTAAGAAGGCTATCTCAAATAGATAGCCTTCTTTGTTTATTCTATAATACGAACTTTTGCAATCATATACGGTCATTTCTCACAATCCAAAATATTAGTGTGGAAATGGGTATACCGGCAATTATAAAGTTACCACATCTCCTTTCCTGGGGATATGAATTTCGTTAAATCCTGACTCTTCTAGCTTTTCCTTATAAAACGACTGAGGTCCAATTTCACCATGTACCAGGAATATCTTTTTCAATTCTTCTTTGTTCTGACAGCTTATATAATTCATCATTTCTTTGTAGTCACCATGTCCACTAAATGCCTCAATTCTTTCAATATCAGCTTTAACCTGATATTTATCGCCAAATATTGAAACTTCCTTATCTCCATTCAATATCCTGGCTCCCAAGGTTGTAGGTGCACAATAACCGACAGCTAAAATAGTATTCCGATGATTTTCTATGTTGTTGGCCAGATGATGTTTAATTCTACCAGCTTCCATCATTCCCGATGATGAAATAATAACACAGGGCTCCTTTATGGCGTTCAACTTCTTGGAATCTTCGGCATGTCTGGTATAATGGAGGCTTTTGAAACCAAAGGGATCAGGATCAGTCTCCATAACTTCCATAACTTGATCATTGAAACACTCAGGATGTAACTTGAATATCTCGGTAGCGTCAATTGCGAGAGGGCTATCGAGATAAATCTGGATTTTAGGTAACTTCCCTTCATTATAGAAATTGTTGAGAGCATGAACAATCTCTTGTGCCCTGCCAATGGCAAAAGAAGGAATAATAAGTTTTCCTCCTTTATCAACGCATGTCTCCCTTACTACTCTGAGAAGTTCTGTATCAGCATCCTGCATTTCAGGATGCAGTCTGTCACCATAAGTGGCTTCGGTGATCAGGTAATCACACTGAGGAAATGGCTCAGGAGCTCTTAATATATGGCTCTCATGACGTCCAATATCTCCGGTATAAGCTATGCGAATAGGTTTCCCATCTTCAATTATGGTGATATTAATTACACCACTCCCCAACATATGACCTGTGTTAGTAAACTTTACCTTGATATCTTCATCAATCATAAACTTTCGGTTGTAAGGAACACCAATAAAAAGCTCCATACATTTTACAGCATCCGTCCTCTTGTATAGAGGATCTACCCGGGGTAGGCCCTGTTTCACCCGACGTTTGTTGAATCTCTCGGTATCAGATTCCTGAATAAAACCACTATCGGGTAACATAATTGCACATAAATCCCTGGTTGCGTTTGTACATACCACTGATCCGCGAAATCCCATTCTATAGAGATATGGAATTACACCTGAATGATCAATATGGGCATGACCAAGAATAATGTGATCAATCTCTTCCGGTTCAAAGCCCAAATCTCTGTTCATACCTTCTGTTTCAAGGCCCTTTCCTTGAAACATTCCACAATCTAGCAGAATCTTCTTTCCTTTTGCAGTAGTGATCAGATGTTTACTCCCTGTAACTTCGCGTGCTGCACCTAAAAATTGTATTTTCATTGTTAAAATTTTAATGTAATATCCGTCTTTTCATCCCTGTCAATGGAATGGAAAAACTAGTAAATGAACTTTTATTATTGAATATCTTCATGCCTAATCAACAAATGTAATGATTATAATGTAATTACCCATAGAAATCAATTTCGTAGATTTGTAATCAGAATGGCTTCATCATGAAAAAGTATTTCCTTAACTCCATAAAGATCCTGCTGGTTCTTTTACTACTATATTGTCCACTCTTCATGCACCTTGGTGATTTACCAGTAAGAATATGGGATGAAGCCAGACTTGTTAACAATGCTCTGGAAATGCAGAAAGATGGTGATATGATTGTAACACACTATCACGGTGAGCCTGACATGTGGAATACGAAACCACCATTAATGATCTGGTCACAAGTGCTATTTCTCAACATTATGGGTAATCAGGAAATAGCTTTCAGAATGCCTTCTGCCATAGCCGGTATGCTAACATGTTTATTTATTTTGTTCGTGGCATGGCGCTACATGAAGAGCTACTGGTATGGTTTAATTGCAATTCTGATATTAATAACTACTGATGGGTATATTGGTGATCATGTTACCAGAACCGGTGATTATGATGCCATGCTTACCCTATTTACTACTGTTTCAGCACTTTCATTCTTTTTATGGACCGAGTTTAAGCAATCAAAATTCATTCATTGGTTCTTTATAGGCTTGATTCTAGGTATTATGACCAAAGGAGTACAGGTCCTTATGATACTACCGGCTGTAGCCATTTATTTACTATTTACCCGAAATTTGATTGAAATCCTAAAAAATAAATGGCTTTATATTGACTTGCTGATTCTGATTCTTATCACTGGCGGTTATTATCTTACCAGGGAATACCTTAATAATGGTTATATAGAGGCTGTAAGCATGAATGAGCTGGGTGGGCGATTTCTTAATACCATAGAAAATCATAAACATGGTTTCACCTATTACATTGATCTGCTTTACAATAAGCAGTATTCCACGTGGTTCATATTCTTTATTGCCGGAACTTTTTTCACTTTTATTTTTACTACCGGAATAATCAGAAGATTGACTTTATATTCAACTCTTTCCATATTGGTTTACTTAGTACTTATTTCATTTTCAAGTACCAAACTTGCCTGGTACACAGCTCCGCTATTTCCGTTGCTTGCTTTAGTTGGTGCCAATAGTATTTATATTGTATACAGGAATATTAGAGAAAGCTCATCGTATTCAATTTCCTCACAAACACCTGGAATTATAGCATTTATAATGCTTATTATGTTCTTCTTCTATCCATACTACACTATTATAGACAAAGTATATAAACCCCGTGAAACACATGATGCAGAAAGCTTTTACCTTTTAAGTCATTACCTTATGGAGACGGTAGAAGGAAAACATGATCTTGAGGGTTTTAAAGTCTGTCATGATGATTATATTGGCCATCTTGAATATTATGTGAATAAATTGGCCGAAAAGAAGGTCAACATTGAGTTTTGTGATGCCGAATCATTGGATGTGGGCGACAAAGTGATATTTCACAGGGAAACTATTATGAAAAAGATTGAAGATCGGTATAATTTCACTGAATTAGACAATTATTTTAATGTCCAAATGTTGAAGATTGACGGATTAAAAGGCACCTTGAAATCCACATCAGAAATTGGAGACCAAATAGAGTGAAGCAACAAGTTGAAAGTTGGATTGCTAATATAAAAAGAGAGGGCTGTTCCATTTGAACAGCCCTCTCTTTTTATATTAGGTCAAATATTTGGATAATTGAGCTTGATTAATTACAGCCGCAACCACATCCACAATCTGAGCCTGATTTTAACACACCGAGTTCCTTACCAACTTTAGTAAAGGCAGCAATACATTTATCAAGATGCTCACGGGTATGAGCTGCTGACACCTGAACGCGAATACGGGCAAGGCCTTTAGCAACAACCGGGTAGTAGAATCCAATGACATAAATACCTTCATCCAGAAGACGTGCTGCCATTTCCTGTGATAACTTGGCATCATACAGCATTACAGCAACGATAGCACTTTGGGTAGGTTTACAGTCAAAACCTGCTTCTGCCATTTTCTGGCTGAAATAAGCGGTATTCTCATGTAATTTATCTTGTAATTCATTGGTTTCACTCATCATGTCAAACATCTTGATACCAGCTGCAGCTACCATAGGAGGGATAGAGTTTGAGAAGAGGTATGGACGTGAGCGTTGACGAAGCATTGAAATGATTTCTTTCTTACCGGTTGTAAAACCACCAATGGCACCACCAAATGCTTTACCAAGGGTACCGGTAATAATTTCAACTTTACCACGAATATTATGGAGTTCAGTAACACCGCGACCTGTTGCACCTACAACACCAGCTGAATGGCATTCGTCAACCATTATCATAGCATCGTATTTCTGGGCTAAAGCATAAATCTGATCCATCTTGGCAACATTACCATCCATAGAGAAAACACCATCTGTAACAATGAGGCGGAAACGTTGAGCCTGTGCAGCTTTAAGTTGCTCCTCAAGATCAGCCATATCTGAATTATTGTAACGATAGCGAACAGCCTTACATAATCTAACACCATCAATAATTGAAGCGTGATTGAGAGAGTCAGAGATGATTGCATCTTCTTCACCTAATAAAGGTTCAAAAACACCGCCATTTGCATCAAAGCAAGCAGCATAAAGAATTGTATCTTCAGTTCCAAAGAATTCTGCAATTTTAGCTTCCAGTTCTTTGTGAAGATCCATAGTACCGCAGATGAATCTAACAGAAGAAAGGCCGTATCCATGAGTATCAAGAGCCTGTTTTGCTGCGTCAATCAGCTTTGGATTGTTAGATAATCCTAAATAGTTATTGGCACAAAAGTTAAGTACTTCAGCACCTGTGTTAACTTTAATTTCTGCCCCCTGTGGGGAAGTGATAACCCGCTCATTCTTATAAAGACCGGCTTCTTTTATACCGGCAAGTTCTTGTGTTAAGTGGGCCTGAACGCGATCGTACATAATAATTCGATTTTATGTTAGTGTTGTTGTTTATTTATTAACAATGCGCAAAGATATTACTTTTGAAGAAGTTGAACAGTCTTTTTAAGATTTATTTGCTTATAAATATTAATGCTGATTGTCAATGTATTAAGCCTAGTAAACCACCTATTCCGCTGCAATAATTAATTTATGCAGAATGCTAAATTATTGTATTTTTGCGACCACTAACTGTTAATAGATTCACAAAACAGATAAAATCTTCAAACACAATGAAAAACATTCTAGTTATTGGTTCCGTGGGCCAAATTGGTTCAGAACTTACTCTTGAACTTCGTAAAAGATATGGCAATAATAATGTTGTTGCCGGTTTTAGGTCAACCAAGCCGGTTGGTGAATTGCTTGAATCAGGCCCAGCTGAAATTGTTGATGCAACAAACATTGATCAAATTACTGAAGTAGTAAAGAAATACAAAATAGATACAATCTATAATCTTGCTGCCATACTATCAGCTGTTGGAGAGAGCAAACCACTTGCTGCCTGGAATGTTGGAATTGGAGGTTTGATGAATTGTCTAGAGGTGTCACATGAGTATAACTGTGCATTGTTCACTCCAAGTTCAATCGGTGCTTTTGGTGGCGGTACCCCACTCGATAATACCCCACAGGATACTATTCAACGCCCACAAACAATGTACGGTGTTACAAAAGTTACGGGTGAATTGCTTAGTGATTATTATCATAAGCGCTTTGGTGTTGATACTCGGTCAGTCCGTTATCCGGGTATTATTTCAAATGTAACTCTGCCGGGTGGCGGAACAACAGATTACGCTGTTGAGATTTATTATGAAGCAGTTAAAACAGGAAAGTTTGTTTGTCCTCTTGGCAAAGGCACATTCCTTGATATGATGTATATGCCTGATGCAATTGATGCAGCTATTGATCTTATGGAGGCTGATCCTACAAAGTTGGTGCATCGTAACTCATTTAATGTCACAGCCATGAGTTTCGACCCTGAAATTATCAGTGCTGAGATTAAAAAACATCTCCCCTCATTCGAGATGACTTATAATGTAGAGCCAATGAAACAGGCAATTGCCAATTCATGGCCGAATAATATGGACGACAGCTGTGCTCGTAAAGAATGGGGTTGGAATCCAAAATGGAATCTTGAAAAGATGACAGTTGATATGTTGAAGGTCATCAGCGACAAACATGCCAAAGGCCTGATATAATATCCTGAATGTATTTGAAAGACCTCCGCTGAGCATCAGTCGGAGGTTTTTTTATAGTTTATTTGAGCCCAACATCCTGTATATGGTTGTTTTGCCTATATCAAGTTTCTTGGCAACCAACCTGACCTTGTTGTCGTACTTTTGAAGGAAATGACTGATGATACGCCTGTTATATTCTTCAAGTGTGGTTTCCTCGTAAAGGAAGTCTTGAGTCATACTGTTTGAGCTAAATGATATATCGGTATCTTCAATAGTGTTGGTGTTAGTCATAACAGCTGCCAACTCAATAATAGCTTTCAACTCCCTTACATTTCCGGGATATGCGTATTTCTGTAACTTCAAAACCGCTTTTGGTGAGATTGAAAGCTTTTTCAGCTTATTCTTGGCACAGAATTCATCCACAAAGAACCTTGCTAACAAGGGAATATCATTTCCTCTGTCACGTAATGGCGGCAAATTAATTGGCAACCCCAGCAATCTATAATAGAGGTCTTCGCGGAATTCCCCTTTTTTTACAAGTTCCTGAAGGTTTTTATGGGTTGCAACAATAACCCGCAAGTCAAGCTTTACCACTTCATTCCCACCCACTCTTGTAACTTCTTCTTCCTGAAGAACACGCAACAACTTTGATTGCATATTCAAATCCATATCACCTATCTCATCAAGAAATAGTGTGCCCTTGTTGGCTTCTTCAAAACGCCCGATGCGCCGGTTTGCAGCACCTGTAAATGCGCCTTTTTCATGGCCAAACATTTCACTTTCAATGAGTTCCTTAGGAATGGCAGTAACATTAACAGCTACAAAAGGTTTTTTACTGCGTGAAGAGGCAAAGTGTATTGATTTGGCAACCAACTCTTTTCCTGTACCTGTTTCACCATAGATTGAAACTACAATATTTGTTTTAGCTGCTTTTTCAATCAGCATGAAAACGTGATTTATAGCAGGGCTATTCCCCTTGATCAGATTACCCGACTCGTACTTCTTTCCAATCTCTTCCTCTAAAACTGCAATCTTCTGCTTTAACCTCAAATTTTCACGAATGTTCCTAGTAATATTCCATAAACGCTCTTTGGTATCCTGATCCTTGAGTATATAATCATAGGCCCCTTTCTTTAAGAGTTCAATGGCAGTAGCCAAATCCTGCTGGCCAGATACAATAACTACGGGAATGTCATTATTGAATTCACGAACTTGCTTTAGAACCTCTAACCCGGTCATATCAGGTAAGTTATAATCAAGCGTGATTAAACAGGGATTCTTGTATAGATTCTTCAGCATGCTCTTCCCGTCGGGGAATACTTCAACTTGATTATCAGGATTGAGCGATAAGTGATATGAGATGATCTTAGCAAAAATCACATCATCTTCAACGAGGAATATTTTAAAAGGCTCTTCAGGCATCTTTTAGATTTTAAGCTAAATTACTAAATTTTATTAGGTGCATATTACTTCCTTTATGAATTCATGGTCAAGTAATTAATTCAATATATAAGTCAGGAACCTTTTCAATACATTAACATATAATCCTTTTAACTACCGGTGTTTTCAGTAATTCCTTTGTAATTATTTTCAATATCAGTCAAGAGATAAAATATCTCCTGCGCTGACTTGGCAAGCATAAGTTTCATTCTATACGGCTTAAAATCAGGCAATCCTTTAAAGTAATGTGAATAATGCCGCCTGATTTCCAGCAATGCAGTCAATTCACCTTTCCATATTATTGATTCCGTTAAATGTCGGGCGCAGACTGAAACTCTTTCGTTAATTGTTGGAGAAGGCAATGCCTCACCGGTTGTGATATAATGCTTAATATCTCTGAATAACCATGGATTTCCAACAGCTGCTCTTCCAATCATGATGCCATCAACACCATATTGGTTCCTGGCGTTTAATGCACTTGGTCCATCAACTATATCACCATTTCCGATGACAGGGATATGCATTCTCTGATTGTTCTTAACAACTCCTATCAATTCCCAATCGGAGGTTCCGGAATACATCTGAGCTCTAGTGCGACCATGTATTGTGATGGCAGCAATACCTATGTCCTGAAGTTTTTCAGAGAGGTCAACAATAACCTTGGACTTCTCATCCCAGCCCAACCTGGTTTTAACAGTCACCGGAATATTCACTGCCTTTACGACACCTTCAGTAATAGCAATTAAAAGGGGTATATCCTGCAAAAGAGCAGCACCTCCACCTTTATTAACAATTTTCCTTACCGGACAGCCAAAATTAAGATCTATGAAATCAGGTTTAGTGTTAGCAGCAACAATTGCGGCGTTTACCATTGCATCTACCTTATTACCAAATATTTGGATTCCCACCGGCCGTTCACCTTCAACAAAGTCCATTTTTTTTATGCTTTTTCCGGCATCTCGCACAAGACCATCGGCTGCAATAAATTCAGTTATAACAGCCGACGCTCCCATTTCACGGCAAATAATTCTAAAAGGAGGATCTGTAACATCCTCCATTGGAGCTAATATTACCGGGAAGTCCCCAAAGTCAGTGGTACCAATCTTCATGTCAACATTTAAAGGTTGTAAAAATAGAAATTATGTAAATCCAACTACCTGAAAGTTTTATCACCTATTTGTAAACTTTCTAAATTTTACATCCTATTTGCCTGACATTCATTTACTTGTAAAATTTATTTAAATGCCATAAATGAATAAATTGGCATATATGCACCTATCTAATTGTTTATTAGATGATTACGGGTTAAAGCCCTATGTATCAATATTTTTGTCTTATTATTAATTATCCTAATTTTGCTTAGCAATAGTAATTAACAACTCATTTCATTCATTACAAAGTAAATGAAGACCAGACGAGAGTTTATCAAAATTTCGGCTTTAGGAATCGGAGCTGCAGCCATTGCTTCTCAGAGCAATCGTTGGGGTTTCGGATTGCCATTATATGCCGATGAAAACAAGAGCAACAAATCAAAGGCCACCAAATTAACACCTACTTATTGTGAGGTGTGTTTCTGGAAATGTGCAGCATGGGCACATATAAACGACAATGGTAAAATACTTAAACTCACAGGCAATGCTAACGATCCTCAGTGTAATGGTCGGCTTTGTCCCAGGGGTACCGGTGGCGTTGGAATGGTATATGATGATGACCGGCTTAAAACGCCTCTTATAAGAGTGGTTGAAAATGGAAAGCAAACATACAGGGAAGCATCGTGGCCAGAAGCTCTTGATTATATTGCAGAGAAAATGAAAGAAATAGCTGCAAAGAATGGACCTGAGAGTATTGCATTATTCAATCATGGCTCTGCCGGAGGCCACTTTACACATCTGCTAAAATCTTTTGGCTCATCAACCATCACAGCTCCTTCATTTGCCCAATGTCGTGGTCCTAGGGAAACCGGCTTTGAAACAACTTTTGGAGCTCAGGTTGGTAGCCCTGAACCTACCGATATTAGAGATACCCGTTGCCTGGTGCTGATAGGTTCACATATTGGCGAGAATATGCATAATGCTCAGGTACAGGAGTTTTCAGATGCGGTTGATAAAGGCGCTACCATCATTACTGTTGATCCCCGGTTGTCAATTGCTGCCAATAAATCAAAGTACTGGCTTCCAATCAAACCGGCTACTGACATAGCCCTCCTGCTATCATGGATTCACGTGCTTATCGACGAAGAAATATATAATAAGGAATATGTTGCAAAACATACCATGGGTCTTGACCAGTTAAAAGTACACGTAAGTACTTTCACACCTGAATGGGCTTATGGCATTACAAATATCAAACCATCGGTTATAAGGCAAACAGCCAGGGAAATGGCCGATGCCGCTCCTTCAGTATTAATTCATCCTGGACGTCATGTTACCTGGTATGGTGATGACGCTCAGCGTTCAAGGGCAATTGCCATATTAAACGGATTACTTGGCAGTTGGGGTGCCCGTGGTGGATTCTTCATGAAAGCAAGTGCAGGTATACCTGACTTTCCTCACCCTGAATATCCTAAGCCAAAATGGTCATGGCCGGAAGTACTAAATGGTAAATATCCATTTGCATCCATGTCTGTTTCAAATACTTTTATTGAGGCAAGTATCTCTTCAAATGACAATAAATATCCGATAAAAGCCTGGTTTGTTGCCGGTACCAATCTACCTGTTGCCATTCCAATGATGAGTCAGATGCAAAAGGCACTACAGGATCTGGAATTAGTTGTGGTAGTTGATACAATGCCTACCGAAGTAACGGGTTTCGCTGACGTGGTACTACCTGAGTGCACTTACCTTGAGCGGCATGATGACCTCAGAGATGTTCCACACCGGGTACCAACCATTGCTCTGCGTGAACCGGCAATTGAGCCTATGTGGGAATCAAAGCCGGCCTGGTGGATCGCCAAACAGATAGGTGAAAGACTGGGCTTGCATGACTACTTTAAATATGAGGATTTCGAGGAGGTTATTAGCTGGCAGCTTCAACAAAAAGGATTAACGCTGGCTGAGTTAAAAAGCAAAGGTATTGTTGTACTTCCTCGTCATAATGAAAGTCCTTATCTTGATCCAAAAGAAGATTATCATTTCAATACGCCTTCAGGTAAAGTTGAATTCTATTCTTCTGCTTTAGCATCTGCGGGCTTTGATCCAATACCGGTTTACACCCCGCATCCCGAACCGGAAGATGGTTTTTACAGACTAATTTATGGAAGAGCCCCAATGCATACTTTCAGCAGAACCGCCAATAATCCAAATTTAACGGATCTCATGGATGAAAACTCGGTATGGGTACATCCCAAAGTGGCATCACTGTGGGGATTAGAAGAAGGAAAATATACTTATTTGAGAAACCAGGATGGGATAACATCCAATTTCCCAATAAAAGTGAGGGTTACTGAGCGAATAAGATGGGATTCCGTTTATATGGTTCATGGATTTGGCCATAACCAGAAAGAACTCTCAAGAGCCTTTGGTAAAGGTGCAAATGATACACAATTAATAACTAATGTAATGATTGATCCAATGATGGGAGGTACCGGTATGAGAGGCAATTTTGTAACCTTTACTGCCACTGGAGCTACCGAAGAAAAGGAGGCTGCATTATGAGATATGCTATGGCCATTGATACGCTGAAATGCGTCGGATGCAGTGATTGTGTTATTGCTTGTCAAATGGAGAACAATGTACCTATTGGTTTTTGTCGTGATTGGGTAGTTGAAAGTGTACACGGTTCATATCCTGAGGTTGGACTTGAACTACGCTCTGAACGCTGCAATCATTGTGAGAATGCACCTTGTGTACGTTGTTGTCCAACAGGCGCCAGTCATATAGTTGAGGGTGGCATCGTGCTAGTGACACAAAATAAATGTATAGGCTGTGGAGCCTGTATTCAGGCTTGCCCTTATGATGCACGATATTCTCATCCGGAGGGTTATGTTGATAAATGCACTTTCTGTAACCACAGGGTAACTGAAGGTCTCAATCCTGCTTGTGTATCTGTCTGTCCAACAAAATGCATGTATTTTGGTGACCTTGATGATGCAAATTCTGATATTTCCAATATCCTGGCTACCCGAAAATATAAAGCACTTGCTCCTGAAGCCGGTACTAATCCACAGATATTCTATTTAGTTTGATCCTCTAATACAGAAATAAGATGAATGAAGAACTATTTGTAAGCGGACGAAATATTCCTAATATTGATCCCTTTTTGAATATTTGGCACTGGCAAATCCCAATCTATCTTTTTTTAGGAGGACTGGCTGCCGGTATATTATTCTTTGCTGCATTGTTTACCATACTTGGTAAGGCTGATAAAATGGAAGCCACGGTTAAAAAAGCGCCTATTATTGCACCTATTGCCTTAATATTGGGACTTCTTGCCCTGTTTTTGGATTTGAAACATGAGCTCTTTTTCTGGCGATTATATACCACATTCCGTATTGAATCACCTATGTCATGGGGAGCTTGGGTCTTAATGGCTATCACACCACTTTCAATAGTATGGGTAGCTAGTTATGCCAAAGAACTCAAGCCCGGCTGGGACTGGAAATTTGGATTTCTTAATGATTTCGAGTCATTTGTTATCAAGAACAGGTTGGCATTAGCTTGGATAATCATTGTGTTATCAGTTATACTTGGTATTTATACAGGTATTTTGTTATCAGCTTTCAATGCAAGGCCACTATGGAATACCAGTATCCTGGGCCCTTTATTCCTGGTATCAGGTATGTCAACAGGTGCAGCAACAATCCTTATAATGAGCAAATCAACTGAAGAAAGACGATTATTGAGTGGAATTGATCTTTTACTGATAGTAATAGAGCTCTTCTTTATCACACACATGATAATGGGATTTCAGGCCGGCTCACAAACCCAGATTGATGCAGCTCAATTATTTCTTGGTGGTCCATTTACAGTGCCTTTCTGGGTATTTGTCGTAATCCTGGGCTTGGTATTCCCGGCCATTCTTGAAATTATGGAACGTTTAGGTGTACATATGCCTGTGATTATTCCTGTTGTATTAGTGTTACTTGGGGGTCTGATTTTCAGGTTCATTATGGTAGAGGCAGGGCAGATAACTCGGTATCTCTATTAAATCATCAGGAATAAAGTTACAATCAGCAATTTGATGATAAATGAGGCAAATACTTTGATATCAAATGTCAGTTTAAACTGACTTATAGAACATACACTAAAACATTAAAGCAGTCTATTCGGAATATAAATATTAAAAATAGAGTTAGAATTAATCAAACATATCAATATGAAACGAGACGGCACATTTTATATTAACCCATACTTAGGAGGTATTCTGCTGGGTTTAGTGCTATTTAGCACCTATTATATAACCGGCCGGGGGCTTGGTGCCTCGGGAGCTGTTAAAAGCTCAGTGGTGACCACTGTTCACGCTATAGCCCCAGAACACGCAGAACAGTCAGGCTATTATAGCCAATTCCTGAGTGATGATGAAAGTCCGATGAACAATTGGCTGGTATTTGAAATATTGGGCGTCCTTGCCGGAGCATTCTTTTCAGGGGCCTTATGGGGAAGATTAAAAGTGAAAACTGAGCATTCACCCAAAATAAGTAGTCGCAAAAGATTGATCGCGGCCCTGATTGGAGGAGCACTCTTTGGATTTGGTTCCCAATTGGCGCGTGGATGTACATCAGGAGCAGCCCTCAGCGGAATGGCCGTATTGTCGTCATCAGGTATCATTACTATGATGGCCATTTTCGGCTCTGCTTACCTCTTTTCATGGATATTTAAAAGACTTTGGATATAATTTTAACAAACATAACTATGGTAGCTCCTTTAATTCCCCTGGAACAAATACCTGAAGCATGGAATAATGTCTTTGCAGTTTTACTGGGTATGGGCTTTGGATTCACATTGGAATCCTCAGGATTTTCTTCATCACGAAAAATCATGGGAACCTTTTTTGGTTATGATTTTGTTGTGCTTAAAGTATTCTTTACTGCTGCTATTACGGCAATGATTGGCATATTCTATTTTGATTATATGGGTTGGATGGATGCATCCTTACTCTATATCAATCCTTATTATGTTTATTCAGCCATTCTTGGCGGGCTAATCATGGGTTTCGGCTTTTCATTAGGCGGTTTCTGCCCGGGAACAAGCTTTTGCGGTGTTGCTATTGGTAAAATTGATGCATTAGTCTTCTCACTTGGCCTCTTCTTGGGGATTTTGTTATTCTCTGAATTATATGGGCTCTTTGAAGGAATCTATAACAGTCATTTTATGGGAGGATCCAAAATCTATGACCTGATTGGTATGAAGGAGGCGGTATTCGGCGCCTTACTGATATTTGTTGCCATTGGCATGTTTTTCGGTGCTACATGGATTGAAAAGAAGGTTGATAAAGTAATCTACTAATACGGTAATCATGAATAGAAACTATATTGTACTTGTCGTTATTGCTATAGGATTGGCAATTGGTATTCTTTTGATGGATAATACTAAGCGTAACAATGAAATTGATCCTGAAACCCTGGCGGTTAACTATAATGATCCTTCGCGATTCTTGTCCATTGATGAGGTAACTGACCGCCTCGTAAGGAAGGATCCCGGTATGTTACTGATTGATGTCAGACCGGCCGAACAGTATAAATTATTTGCTATTCCCGGCGCTATTAATATTCCTATAGATTCTTTGCTAACCTCCTCTACACTTGATCTGATGAGTATGGTTGAAATGGATAAAGTTCTCTATTCAAATTCAGGTGCCACCTCTGATCAAGCCTGGCTGTTAATGGAACGCCTTGATATGCCTGCCGTCTTTGTTATGGAAGGCGGCATAAACAACTGGTTTAAGAATATCGTTCAGGCAACTGAACCATCTGAGAGTGCTCCGCAGGAAGAGTTTGATGTTTATTCATTTCGTTTAGCCGCCAATCAATATTTTTATGGCAGTTCTGATAAACCAAAATCAGCGGAAATAAAAGTTGTTAAAAAGGCACCGGTTGTACGCAAAGCACCTGCTCCTGAATCAGGTGGTGGTTGCTAATTTATTATCTGTCAATACTTAAGTTAAAAATTTTAGCTGTAATGGAAAAAAATAAATTAAAGAAGGTGCTTTGGGGACTAGCTGCCCTGATTATGATTGCTATTGTAGTGACCGGAATAGCAATTTATCAAGCAAAACTCCCTTACAAGTTAACCGTCGAACAAACGCTAACTGAGCTTAATAATAAGGATAATGTTGTTGATGCAGCCTCATTGCAGCTAATCAAACAGGCTGAAAAAACAATCTTTATTGATCTGCGCAATCCAATAGAATATAATTTTAGTCACTACCAGGAAGCTATTAATATTCCGGCAGAAAAAATTCTCATTGAAGAAAATATGGAGGTCATTCAGGAAATACAGGACAATGGCAATACCATTGTTTTATATGCCGATGTGCCACAAAAAGCTGCCGGAACCTGGATGCTCCTGAAACAGATAGGTATAGATAAAGTGAAAATGTTTTCCGGCACCTATGATCAATTGATGTCTGAGCAGTTACTACCGGTTAATCTTTACAATGAAATTCCCGTAATTGACACTGCGGCATTACAAAAGAAAAACGAACCGGCTAATACAAACACACCAAAAATTGCCGTACCTAAAAAAGCTGTTAGTCCCATGAGGGCAGAACCTCAAACCGGAGGTGGATGTTAACATTTCTTTGATAAAAAGGCATTGTGATAAAACCAACATATACCATTTATAACCGACGCAAATTTATTAAAGTTGTCGGGTATGGTATAGTTGGATTCTTCCTGATACTTTGGCATCAATTAATATTTAAACATATCTCATTAACTGGACCAAAGGGTTTTCAGAAAATCAATATTTCAGGTAAGGTCGATGGTATCTACTTTTATGATAATTTTCTGGTCGTAAAGAAAGGCGCATCTATTACTGTGCTGGATAACAAGTGTACTCATGCCGGATGTAAGGTTAACAAAGAACATAACGGTGACATTCTTTGTGCTTGTCACGGTTCGGTATACAATAGTGAAGGAGAAGTAAAAAAAGGGCCGGCCATTAAATCTCTTGCCCGTTTGAAGTACACTACTGATCCGGTTTCAGGTGAGTTAACTGTTAGGATATGAAACTCTATGATACATATGGATGGATAGCCATTGCATCACTACTTGTGTGCGGACTAACTGGTGTCTTTCTGGTCATTCCTTATGATCCGGTTAAAGGCTACCTGTCAGTAACAACATTTATTACATCTAATCCTGCTGCGTCACTCACCCGTAACATCCATTATTGGAGTGCACAATGGTTTCTTGTTTTTACCATACTGCATTTCATTGAACATTTCAGGTCTATAGAACCATTCAGATCTAATAACAAGGAATTTAAACGTACTATAAAAAAGGGCACGTGGTTCAGATTGGTGCTGTCATTGGTTGTGGTTTTTTACGTGATGCTCTCTGGTTTCATTCTTAAGAATGATGGCGATGCACGACAGGCACAGTTGTTACTTTCAACTTTGATCACATCCATACCGCTGGTCGGTGAATTCCTTGGAAGTGCCATTGTTGGCATGGATGGCTCCCTTATAATTACCTATCTCCATCATGCTTCAACTGCAACAATCATCATATTTATTGTAATCTTTGAGCATGTCAGGAGAATAAAAGTCAAATGGACTACCTTCATTATTACCTCGGCAATAATCATTGCTATCAGCCTGTTGTTCAGGGCGCCAATAAGCCAACTGGATGAACCTGTGATGAAAGGTCCCTGGTTCTTTATCGGAATCCAGGAGTTGTTGCATCTGGTATCCAATCCTTTGGGTGTAGTTACTGTACTTTGTATAACCTTATTTCTTGTTTATATAGCTCCTTTCGCAAACAGCCGGTGGTCATTAACAATTAAAATTATTACACTTATAGCAGGCGTCAGTTATGGTATACTGACGGTATCAGGTTATTTCTTGAGAGGAACTATGTATGCATTTCAATTCCCTGGTAATGATAGATATATGATGCCAACTACCCTCGACTGGAAGCCATTTAACCGTAAGATTGACCAGAAAAGCGCTTTAGTGGAGATAGGAGGGGGTGTTGAGGGTTGCATGAGCTGTCACAAGGGTATGAAAGGGCTGTCAGATTCTCATAAACCGGAGATAATAGGTTGTTATAGCTGTCATGGTGGAGATCCACATACCCTGAATGCTGATGCCGCCCACAAAAGAATGTTTAAAGTACCCGGCAATTTGAATAATGCTGCTGAAACATGTGGTGGAAGCGGATGCCATGACAATATAGTTGAACGATTGCCCAAATCAATGATGGCCACTCTCAGTGGTATGCTATCAGTTGATAAATGGGTATTCGGTGAAATCTCCTCCCCTGCCGGATTTTTCAATGTAAATAACCTTGACAATTCAGCTGTTGGTACTCACTTGAAGAACTTATGTGCAGGTTGCCATATTGGAATGGAAAAAACTACACATGGTAATGCCAATTGGCTCGATAGAGGCGGAGGTTGTAATGCTTGCCATCTAACTTACAACAATGATGCTCTTATTACACTAAATGAAATTCAGAACAAGAAAAGTAATTCCATTAAGAGCAAAACCATTGATAATACACAGTTTCATCCCTCTATTGATATTAATATTACTAACGATAAATGCGAAAGCTGCCATAGCCGGTCAGGCAGGATTTCAATGTCGTATGCCGGTTGGCATGAAACAGAGTTGAAGGAATTACCTTCTTCTGCTGAAAACGGAAAGTACAAGCTTCTCCCCGATGGAAGAGTCTTTACAAAGCAACCTGCTGATGTGCATCATGAATCAGGGCTTCTCTGCATTGATTGCCATGGTTCCTATGAGTTGATGGGCGATGGCATTTTACATCAGCACAAAGAAGACGCGGTGAAAGTGCAATGTATAGATTGTCACCCTACTGATACACTATGCTCTCCGAATGAATTTAATGAGACGGATGAAAAGGAGGTATATCGTTTGCTTTCCAATACTGACCGCGAAACCCAGCTAGTTTCATGGCTACGCAAATGGAGTGATGGCAATCCTAAAATAATGATCACCTATAAAGATGGCCAGCCATTGGTTAATACACGGTTTAATAAAAACGAAGGACCTTATTTGCTGCGAAAGTCAGATGGAAAGAGGCTTCAGCTGAAACCCGCTTCAACTTTATGCTTTAATGATAAAGTACACGACCGATTATCTTGTGAATCCTGCCATACTTCATGGGTACCTCAATGTATTGGTTGCCATAATACCTTTGAGCGCAACACCGGAGGGTATGATATGACGAAAAGAAAAAGTATAAAAGGTACCTGGGTGGAATATACCGGCGTATATATGGCTGATGCCCCTGTTCTGGGTATTAAGCAAACCAATAAGTCAGAGAAGGAACAACAAGTAGGCATATTTTCACCAGGTATGATTATGACTATTGATAAAGGAAGTTTCCATGAAAAAAATATGGGTAAGGAAGGACAAAAAATGATATTCGATCGACTCTATGCACCAACTTCCGGTCATACAACACAAAAACAACCACGTAGTTGCATATCTTGCCATCTTAATCCATTGGCTTTAGGCTATGGTAGAGGAAAATTGGAACTCACTCCTGATGGTCAATGGAAATTTGAACCGATATATGCCCTTAATAAAAACGATAAACTGCCTGAAGATGCATGGATTGGTTTCCTTTCCGAAAGGAAGGATATTAGCTCCACAAGATTAAATATGAGACCTTTTAACATTAAAGAACAGAAGAAAATACTGCAGGCCGGAGCCTGCCTTACCTGTCATGAGGAGGGATCAGAGGCCATTAACTTGTGTCTTCACGATTTTGAGAAAGCTAAACATCTTGCATCAAAGGCATGCATAATACCCCGTTAAAATTCTTGGTTGTTTATGATTGAATTGTGCGAGTTCGCAAATCAATGAATAGCATCCTGTATCACTTCAGTATGTATTTTATTTTCAATAGAATAGATTATTTAGAAATACACCTGAAAGATTTCACAGTTATACAAACTTTTCGCAAATGAGATACACAACTCAGAAATCTGTGAATATGCAATATTCATCTAATTGCTATTGCTAAAAGCAACTCTTTAGCCGTTAAATTAAACCGTCAAACAATAATTGTAAATATTACAAAAGTGCCTTAGCTCGACAGCTTGTCAAGAATTCCCTTAATAGTTACAGCAATTTCAGGAATCCTGCTGTAATTAACTATTTCCAGATTATCTTTTGGGGTATGAGTGATTTCCTGTGTTTCCATATTTTCAATGAACCAGTTGGAGCTGACAGCAATTGAATGACATCCATACTGCAGAAAGATACCATGGTCGCCCTGATACCATGGAAGGCCTTCTACTATATTAGGATTAATATTTATGGCCTCCAGCACTATATTCCTAATTTCATCGGGCATATCAAATAATGAAAAAGATGACAATCCTTCTTTGTACCCTGCACCATCAATATTAATATTCAGGAATACATCGGAGAAATCATTTCCATTTTGCTCTATATATTTCATTTGTCCGGGAACCGCATAGTAATCTTCGCCATTGAAAGCAACTAGTTCAATAGGATATTTACCATTATAATCTTTCAATAATTCAGCCAGAAGCAATAATACTGTTACACCGGTGGCGTTATCAATCGCACCGGGAGTGCCCTTTTTTGCATCTATATGGGCTGTTATGACGATTCTTCTCCCAACATTCTTTCCCTTACGACCAACAATATTAAAAGCCGTATCAGGAATTCGCTCAGCTTTTGATTCAAGAATCACCAACTTTTCCTGCTCTAAAAATAGCTTTTCTCCTTCGACATCTTTCATAAAAACTGATGGAATATTAAAATCACCATCTTCAAACATCGGGAATGGATATACTCCTCCTGCCAAGGCCCCATTATGACCTGTAGCACAAATGATTGCTTTTGGATTGCTCTTTTCCAGTATGGATATTAACTGTTGATGTTCCTCAGGATTGTAAAAAACAAAGTTTTTAGGCATGATTTGCTCCTTGGTTATATCTCCATGAAGAAATACAATCTTACCTGATATATCTTTGGTTTCAAGTTCATTGAAGGTTTGCACTGAAACAAGATAACCTTGAGCAGAGCACCCAATAGAATAAGGACTTGAGAATACTTCATAACTATTATTCGCGCTTCGAAGTGTTGCGCCATCAGTTTTCCAATCCATTACCTCCAATAATGTTTCTTCAGTATTCCAGTGATATCTTGAAAGCTCATTCTTAAAGTATTGCGTGGCTTTACGATTGCCCATACTTCCAACACTACGGTCGGATATAACATTACATAAAACATCCATGTGCTTTTGAGCTAATGATAAAAGCTTCTCACTATTCATTGAAATATATTTTTATGTGGTTTGCTAATAAGATTTTGAGTTCACTATTTATAGTAAATTCATCCCTTGATTAAAATGCTGCTTCAAAAACCAATGGTCGATGGCGCAAATTAAGATGTAAAGTTATAGCTTTTCAATTATCGAAATGTAGTCGATATGACAGTTTTAGTGCCCGGTGGTACCAATGGTCTTGAAATGTCACTTATTACCGGTAACCGTGAAAGGTTTATTTTATAAAAAGACTTCCCGTATGGGCTGGCCAATGGTTTTAAATTACATTTTTTAAATGACTTGTGTCGGAATAGAACCGATCACATCCTTATGCAATTGACAATTATAACCAATAACTACCGGCTTACATATTCCTGCGATATTGACCGCCAACACTGAATAGTTTATTGGTAATACTTCCCAAAGTGCAATATTTGGAAGCTTCCATTAGTGATTCGAAAACATTTTCTCCACATGATGCCGCAATCGCCAGTTCATCTAGTGCAGATTCAGCTTCTTTTGCCCATGTTTTATTCATATTCTTAACTACCTCAACCTGGTGATCCTTCTCCTCCTTAGTTGAGCGGATGACCTGTTGTGGGATAATCGTAGGAGAACCCTCTGAAGACAAGAAAGTATTGACCCCCATTATAGGTAATTTGCCATCATGTTTTAGGCCTTCGTAATAGAGAGATTCTTCCTGAATCTTGCTTCGCTGATACATAGTTTCCATAGCCCCAAGTACACCGCCGCGCTCAGATATTCTTTCAAATTCAAGCAACACAGCCTCTTCAACAAGATCAGTTAGTTCTTCAATGATAAATGATCCCTGCAGAGGATTCTGGTTTTTGGCCAATCCCAACTCATGGTTAATAATAAGCTGAATCGCCATGGCCCGCCTTACAGATTCTTCTGTTGGGGTAGTTATTGCTTCATCGTAAGCATTGGTATGCAGTGAGTTGCAGTTGTCGTAAATGGCATACAGTGCTTGAAGGGTGGTACGAATATCGTTGAAGGCAATCTCCTGTGCATGCAATGATCTGCCTGATGTTTGGATATGGTACTTAAGGATCTGTGATCTTGGATTGGCTTTATATTTATACTTCATTGCCTTGGCCCAGATTAACCTTGCCACTCTGCCCATTACAGCATATTCAGGATCAATACCGTTTGAGAAGAAGAATGAGAAATTAGGCGCAAAATCATCTATTTGAAGTCCTCTGCTCAGATAGTATTCAACGTATGTAAATCCGTTCGCAAGGGTGAATGCCAATTGTGATATGGGATTTGCTCCTGCTTCAGCTATATGATAGCCAGAAATAGAGACAGAGTAGAAATTGCGGATCTTATTTTTGATAAAATACTCCTGCATATCACCCATAACTCTTAGAGAAAAGTCGGTTGAAAAAATACAAGTATTCTGCGCCTGATCTTCCTTTAGAATATCAGCTTGTACCGTTCCTCTTACCTTTGAGATGGTATCGGCTTTGATGTTCTCATATACATCCTTATCAAGTATTTGGTCACCGGTAACACCAAGCAACATTAATCCCAGCCCATCATTCCCGTCAGGCAGTTTTCCCTGATAAGATGGTTTGGCAGTACCTCTTTCTTTATATATTTCCGCTATTTTCTTCTTCGTTATGTCGTCAAGTGAGTTAGCCTTAATGTATAATTCACATTGCTGATCTATAGCAACATTCATGAAATAACCTACCATGGCCGGAGCCGGTCCATTAATAGTCATGGAAACAGAGGTTGCCGGATCAACAAGATTAAAGCCTGAATAGAGTTTTTTAGCATCATCTAAACAACACACAGATACTCCGGCATTTCCTATCTTGCCATAGATATCGGGACGGATATCAGGATCAGCCCCATATAATGTTACTGAATCAAATGCGGTAGATAATCGTCGTGCAGGCATACCCTTAGACAGGTAATGAAACCGTTTATTAGTTCTTTCAGGCCCCCCTTCACCGGCAAACATACGTGTTGGATCTTCATTCTCGCGTTTGAATGGATAAACACCCGCTGCATATGGAAACTCTCCGGGAACATTTTCTTTGTATATCCACTTCAATATATCACCCCACCCTTTATAAGCAGGTAAACTTACTTTTGATATGCTTGTATGTGAAAGTGATTGGGTGTGAGTCTTTATGCGAATCTCCTTATTCCTGACCCTGAATAAATAATCTGGATCCTTGTATCGCTTTACAAGAGTGGGCCAGTTTTCAAGTTTTTTAAAATTCTCCGATCCTAATTCAGTCTTAGTTTCCTCTATCAGTTGAGTAAGATAAGTGGGTACTTGTTCACCGGCTTCGTTTATCTTCTCCGCGGTTTGGATATACGACTGCAATGCCTGGGAAGTCATAGCCAATTGTTCACTCTGGTTATTGTAGTTCCTGACAGTCTCTGCAATTTCAGCCAAATACCTGGTTCGTTGCGGAGGTATTATATACTGGCGTTCAAGCCCTATAAGCCCTACAGGAATTCCATTATATGAAGTTCCAAACCTGTGGTTTATTTTTTCTACCAGATGCGAGAATAATTCATTTACACCGGCATCATTAAATTGTGAAGCCATTGTCCCGAAAACAGGAAGATCATCAATCACAGCGTCCCACAACTTATGGTTTCTGACAAACTGCTTCTTTACATCACGTAATGCGTCTAGCGCACCCCTTTTATCAAACTTGTTAATAGCAATAATATCAGCATAGTCAAGCATTCCAATTTTCTCCAACTGTGTCGCTGAACCGAACTCAGGCGTCATGATGTACATGGAGAGGTCACTATAATCAATGATCTCAGTATCACTCTGTCCAATACCACTACTTTCAAGTATTATCAAGTCGAAACCTGCCTTTTTAACAACACAAACGGTATCCTTGATATACCTGGAAAGCGCAAGATTAGCCTGACGTGTAGCCATGCTTCGCATATAAATACCGGGTTGGTTGATCACATTCATGCGTATGCGGTCGCCAAGTAAGGCACCTCCGGTTTTACGCTTGGTTGGATCCACTGAAATAACAGCAATTTTCATATCAGGATTATAGGCTTTAAATCGTCTGATGAGTTCATCAATCATAGACGATTTTCCAGCACCACCGGTACCTGTTAATCCTAAAACAGGTGTATTTATTTCCTCACAGGTTTTGCCTAATTCCTTTATAATGCCCTCACTTGCCGGATCAATGTTTTCAATTGCAGTGATTAAAGCAGCCAGCGCACTATAATCATTGTTAACAATATTTTTCGGCTTTACCTTACTTAAATTACCTGCCGGGAAGTCACACTTTTGCAGAACATCATTTATCATACCCTGTAATCCCATATGCCTTCCATCGTCAGGTGAATAGATTCGTTCAATGCCATAGGCATGAAGTTCATCAATTTCATCAGGAAGAATAACACCTCCCCCTCCTCCAAATATTTTAATATGGCCACATCCTGCTTCTTGAAGAAGATCGTACATATACTTGAAATACTCTATATGCCCTCCCTGATATGATGTAATTGCAACAGCCTGAACATCTTCCTGAATAGCAGTGTTTACTATTTCATTAACTGAACGATCGTGTCCTAGATGAATTACCTCAGCACCTGATGACTGGAAAATTCTTCGCATTACATTGATAGCAGCATCATGACCGTCAAACAGGGATGCGGCAGTTACTATCCTGATGTGATTTACCGGTCTATAAGGTTCGGTTTCATGCATAAGTAGTATTTTTATTTAGATATTTATTGATTGTCCGGAAAACAATCCATAAGGTAATTTAGTTCACAATTCTGCAACACAAACATTTATAAACCTTAATAACAAAAAAAACAGCCGGTACATAAAATATAAGTTAAAATAAATTATGTTTGTGTTAGATACCACAACTCTAAAAACCAGCACTTATGAAGAGAGTATTTTTACTCATTTTAGTCATCAATCTAACCTTGTTTGTACAGGCGCAGGTAGAGAAGTACAGCAGGGTGATGATTAATGTAGAGCCATCCGAACTAAGAATAATAGCTCGACAGGGCATTCCACCTGATGCAGGTTATTACGATTTCAAGCAACATAGCTTTGTTGCAGAACTCACTCAGAGAGAAATAAGTAAGCTTAACAACCTGGGATTTACCTATGAGGTTCTTGTTGATGATGTGTCAGCTTGGTATGTGAATAGAAACGCCAACACTGATATTGAGGAAGTAATGGCAAAAGCACGATTGGCGCCAACCGATTATCCTGTGCCGGTTGACTTTGAATTAGGCTCCTGTGGTGGCTTTTGTACTATTGATGAGTGTTATGCACATCTCGATTATATGGCAACCATGTACCCAGAACTCATTACAGCAAAAGAGCCTATCTCTGACCTCGAAACACATGAGAACAGGTCAATCTATTATGTTAAAATATCTGATAATCCGAATCAGTCAGAAGGGGAACCGCAAGTACTTTACACCGGTATGCATCATGCTCGTGAAGGTATCGGCATGCAACATCAGCTCTATTTTATGTACTACCTGCTTGAAAATTATGCCACAAATCAGGAAGTCAGGGACCTTGTTGATAACACAGAAATGTTTTTTATTCCCATTTTCAATGTTGATGGATATGCAAGAAACATTCAAACCAATCCTTCAGGTGGCGGCATGTGGAGAAAGAACAGATTCCCAAATGGCGATGGTTCTTTTGGTATAGATGTAAACAGGAATTATGGTTTCTTCTGGGGGTATGATGATGAGGGCTCTTCACCTTATACCTGGGATGAGACATACAGGGGGACTGCTGCTTTCTCAGAAAGAGAAACACAAATGATGAAAGAGTTTTGTGAAACCCATAATTTCAAAATCGCACTCAACTATCATTCATACAGTAACCTCCTGCTTTATGCATGGGGCTATACACCTGAAACATCACCCGACGAAACTGTGTTTGCTGCCTATGCAAAAAAAATGACTGTTGACAACCATTATACCTACGGTCCGGGCAGTACAACGATTTATCCTACTAATGGAGGTAGTGATGACTGGATGTATGGTGAACAAACAACCAAAGAGAAAATACTTGCCTATACTCCGGAATGTGGTAGCAGTGGTGATGGTTTTTGGCCTTCTACATCGAGAATAATACCACTGTGCCAGGAAAATATGATTCAGAGTATACTCGCTGCCCGATACTCTGGAACCTACGGGCAGTTAATGGATCAAACTCCTATGATAATTCCTGATAAGGTTCATTACGCAATTTTTGATGTTACACGATTTGGCCAGACTCCTGCCAATTACAAGGTTTCAATTGAACCACTGAGTGATGACTTTGAATCCGTTGGTGATACGGTATTGATTTCCAATCTGGCAGTGTTGGCAAAAGTAACCGATTCTATTCCATTTGTATTGAAAAACACAGTTAAGAGTGGTGATACCATTAGGTATGTCACTGTTTTAAATGATGGCTTTATTACGTATCGCGACACTGTTGAAAAGTACTTCGGAACTCCCGTGGTCCTTTTTGCCGACAGCCTTTCAAATGCCGACAAATGGAATGGCCAGTGGGGCCTGTCGTATATGTTCCCATGGTCAGATCCCAGCAGTATGGCTGATTCACCAACAGGCAACTATGGAAACAATGCAAATAAAAGCACCCAGCTCGCTGAAACGGTTTCTTTAACCAATGCTTCTGTTGCAGTACTGAACTTTTATGCCCGTTGGAACCTGGAGCCCGGCTTCGATTATGTACAAGTCTCTATATCAAACAATAATGGAAGCACATGGATCCCTCTGCAAGGGCGTTATACTAAAATTGGTACTGCAAACCAGGCTTACGGTCAGCCTGTATACGATGACCGCTCATTGTGGGTACGTGAAGAGATAAATATCAGTCAGTATACTGACGAGAATATTCTGCTGAAGTTTACATTACTCAGTGACAATGGGCTGACATTTGATGGCTACTATTTTGATGATGTCAGTATTGCAATGATTGACAGAACAGTAAATGCAAATGATGCCGGAAAGATTATTTCAGGGAATTACCTATCTGAAGGTTTCCCTAATCCTGCAGACGATGTGGTTAGGTTCAGATATTCGTTAAAAGATCAGAGTACTCCTGCTTTAATGGTAATTACTGATATGCAGGGAAGGCTATTAAAACAAATTCCGCTAGGTATAAACCAGAACGAAGTGCAAATAGATCTTGATATATTTACTCCCGGCTTATACTTCTGTACACTTAAAACAGAAAACCAGCCTGCAATATCACGTAAGATTACTATAAAATAGAACAAGATTAAACTAATGCAAAAGGGGCAGTAATATGCCCCTTTTGTATTTATCTCTTACAATAAATAATTCTACTTCACCTGTTTTAATCTGGTACTCTGGCTGATGACATGAATTTCCAGATCCTGCAGGATACCATCAAGCTCTTTAATTTTATTGATATCAGGAACAAAAACAAACGTAATAGAAATTATTTTGCGAAGAATTCCCTGGAGTGGTTTTGTCACCTCGCCATTTAATACACCCTTTATGAACAAGAAGTAATTTGCCTGGGCATACTGCTCAATCATTTTACCTTCCTGATGGCTATTCTTTATCAGATAATAATCAATTCTTCGATCAACATCAGCCCAGTGATACAGACAATAATCTCTAATCACTTTTGATCTCTCATTGAAAACAGGTAAGTCGTCCAGTCGTTCAAGCTGTAATTTCGTTTCCTTATTAATAAAATATGCCAGCCTATGATCACTAAGATCAGTGTGTATTCCTATTAATCCTAAATCTGGAAAACCATCCGGTGATAGTTTAAGCTTCTTGACAGCCATAATGAGTAACTCTTTCACAAAGGTAAATCAGCCAAACCATGAAAGTAAAGACTTCGGTATTAAAGTTATAAATTAATTTTCAACACATTATCAATTGTCTTGCATTGAGTTGATTGCATCGACGAGTTGGATGGGATAACTAAAATAAGCTGGAATTAATAATATTAATGGCCATTAGTTCCGTTGCCATTTATACCAAGCTTTTCAACAACTTTCATTGCAGCGTTTTGCTCAGCACCTTTTATGGAGTAATCCTGGCCGCGGCCTAATGATTCATTATCAATTTTAACTTCAACAATATACTGCTTGTTATAGCCTGAGCCTATTTCATCTGCAACAACAAACTCAATGGTCTTCTTTTCTTTCTGTGTCCAGGCTATTAGTTTACTCTTATAATTCAGGTCCGTGTTGGCCAGTTCCATAAGATCAAAATGCGTTTTGATTATTCTATTTATCAAAACACTACGGGTGAACTCATACCCTTTATCAAGGTACATAGCACCAATAATAGCCTCAAAAGCATCTCCCTTAATTGATCTATAAACCGAGTTGGTGCCGGTAGTGTGAATAATCAACTTATCAATCCCCAGTTTGAGTGATAATTTATTCAGTTGCGCCCTGCTTACAATGCGTGATCGCATCTCTGTAAGAAATCCCTCATCCTTCAGAGGAAATAATCTGAATAAATAATCTGCAACAACTGTACTTATAACCGTATCACCCAGGAACTCCAGTCGTTCATTGCTGACTTTAATACCATTTATGGTTTCAGCCTGCGACTTATGAGTAAAGGCCAGCTTGTACAAAAAAATATTTTCGGGATAAAACCCGAAAATATTTTTTATAGAATTAAATAGTTCTTTTTCTGTCGAAAGATAAAACCTGAGGGGTTTCAAATTTGTGTTAAACACACTTAGACTACGAATTTTTTTACAACAATAGTAGCATTATGTCCACCAAAGCCGAAAGTATTACTTAAAGCAACATTAACAGTTCGCTTCACTGCTTTATTGAAAGTGAAGTTCAGGGAACTATCTATCTCAGGATCATCGGTAAAATGATTGATAGTAGGAGGCACAATATCATTTTTGGTAGCTAAAATAGCAGCAATAGCTTCAATTGCACCAGTAGCACCCAATAGGTGGCCGGTCATTGATTTGGTACTATTGATATTTATTTCTGGTGCATGTTCGCCAAAGAGTGCTGTGATTGCTTTTAATTCAGCAACATCTCCCAGAGGGGTAGATGTTCCGTGAGTATTGATATGATCAATGTCACTCAATTGTAAACCTGCTTCTTTTATTGCAGTAGCCATAGCACGACGGGCACCATCACCATCAGGATGAGGGCCGGTCATGTGGTAAGCATCACCTGTCAGGCCGGTACCTACAATTTCTGCATATATCTTGGCACCTCTTGCCAGGGCATGGTCCATATTTTCAATTACCAATGCACCTGCACCCTCTCCAATAACAAAGCCATCTCTATCCTTATCAAAAGGACGGGAAGCAGTTTTTGGATCATCATTGCGGGTAGAAATTGCATGCATGGCATTGAAACCACCAACCCCAGGAGCATTAACAGCTGATTCAGAACCACCTGCTATAAAAATCTCAGCTTTGCCTAACTGTATGTAGTTGAATGCATCAACAATTGCATTGGCTGAAGATGCACAAGCAGATACCGTAGCAAAGTTAGGACCGCGGAAACCATATTTAATAGAGATATGTCCGGCAGTGATATCGGCAATCATCTTAGGAATAAAAAATGGATTAAACCTTGGTGTACCATCACCTCTGGCAAAATCCGTAACCTCTTCCTGAAAAGTAAGAATACCACCAATACCTGAAGCCCAAATAACTCCAATTTTTTCAAGATCAAGTTTATCCAGATCAAGACCTGCGTCAGTGACCGCTTCATCGGCACTTACCATGCCAAACTGAGCGTATAGGTCATACTTGCGTACTTCTTTACGGTCAAAAAACTGCAGTGGATCAAAGTTCTTAACCTCACAAGCAAATTGCGTTTTGAACTTACTTGCATCGAACCGTGTAATACGGTCAGCGCCGCTTACTCCGTTTAGTAATCCATTCCAATAATCCGGAACGTTATTACCCAACGGAGTAAGTGCACCTAATCCTGTTACTACAACTCTTTTTAACTTCATTCAGGGAATCCCTTATTTAGTATTGTTTTCGATGTAAGCAACGGCATCACCTACGGTACCGATTTTTTCAGCCTGATCATCCGGAATCGCAATATTAAACTCTTTTTCGAACTCCATGATCAGTTCTACAGTATCGAGAGAATCGGCTCCTAAATCATTTGTGAAACTTGCTTCCGGAGTAACCTCTTTCTCTTCAACGCCAAGCTTATCTACTATGATAGCTTTAACTCTTGTTGCAATGTCTGACATGTTCTTTGCTTTTTTTGGTTTTGAGTTGCAAAGAAACAAATTTATCAAATACCAAACAATAGACCGCTTATTATCAGCTTGGGGATTTTATATAACACACAGTATTTCAGTTATATGTATGTATCTATGGATGTCCTATAAATATGTCACAGCTTGGTTAATGCATTGATTTTTAATCATTTAGCGGATCTTTCTGTGCGGCATTAAAATTTCATTAAAAAAACTGCTCAACAGTCTTAAAAATCCACTATAGCCAGTCGATTTCTCCGCTTCCAAAGCAGATGTGGGCCTCTGTATCATAAATTACACCAAATTGACCGGCCGCTACACCTGATATTGGCACTTCTGATTTAAGTATCAATTGTCCATCATGGTAACTGATCGTGCCTCTGGTGAAATCCGGCGTGTGCCTTATCTTAAAGGTTACCTTTTGTGGTTCAGTTAAATCCTCCCACGGATTTCCTGATATATAATGGAATCCATTAAGCTTTATTTTATCACTGTACTGCGTAAGTGGGTCATATCCGTTTGATACGTATACCAGATTTTGATCGATGTCTTTCTTCACAACAAACCATGGCCCCTGTGATAGTCCCAGCCCCTTGCGCTGTCCTATTGTATGAAACCAATAACCATGATGTGTCCCCAATACTTTACCGGTTTCCAGTTCTATGATCTTACCTTCCTTCTCCCCAACATACCGGCGAATGAAATCATTGTAGTTTACTTTTCCTAAAAAGCATATACCCTGACTGTCCTTCCTTCCTGCACTTGGCATTTTACTGACCTCAGCTATATGCCTGACTTCCGACTTGTTGAGATTACCTATTGGAAAGATTGCTTTTTTTAACTGATCATAAGTTATTTGTGCCAGGAAATCTGTTTGATCTTTTAGTTTATCCTTTGATGTGGCAAGATATTTCGTATCTCCAATAAATTCAGCGGTAGCATAATGCCCGGTGGCTATATGATCAAACTCCTTTCCAAACTTGTCGTTAAAAGCTCCAAATTTAATGAGCCTGTTACACATAACATCAGGATTAGGGGTCAACCCGTTTTTAACTGCATCCAGAGTATAGGCAACCACGCTTTCCCAGTATTCTTCCTGAAGATTGACAATCTCAAGTTTTAATCCATACTTGTGTGCCAACCATTTGGTTATTTCAATGTCTTCTTCCGAAGGGCAATCTAAAAATCCTTCCTTATCCTTCATCCCTATCAATATGTAGAAGATTACAGGTTCGTAACCTGTTTCCTTCAGCATATGAAGCATTACAGAGCTGTCAACTCCACCTGATACCAGGGCAGCAATATTCATGGGTCTAATTTTCAATTAAGAGTGCAAATTTACTGATTATTCGTTGATGTTCAGAGTATTCAGGTTGGTTATATGATCCTTTACCTTCACATTCACTTTCTGCTTATAAATGAGATTATTTCCCTTTGGAAAGGCAACTCCGCTCAATACTAAGGAATTGTAATGTTAACCCGATGAGGCATTTCAATCAAAAAGAATACCTCTATAGCTAAAAGAGTTCGCTGATATCCTGATCACCTTCCAGATGATATGCTCTGATACCAAGCTTACCGGCTGCTTCAACATGCATCAGGGTATCATCAATAAACAGGGTCTCTTCCGGTTTAAGGATACCGTCCTTTAATACATATGTGAACACTCCGGGATCGGGTTTAATTATGCCTATCTGGAAAGAGTACCACATTTTATCAAATAAATCAGCCAACTCGATTCCATACGTTTTTCTGAATGATTGACTATAACAGTCAAAATGGATTTGATTGCTGTTTGAGAGCAGATAAACCTTATAATTCTTACGCAAGGCAAGTAATGTATCTATATGGTTAGCCGGGAAATCAAGCAGCATGGCATTCCATGCGTATATTATATCAGCATCCGTTGCTCCTTCTCTAATAATGGCTTTAACTGATGAGATGAAATCAGCCACTGAAATCTTACCACATTCAAGCTTAATCACTACTTCATCGTCTTTGGCTCCCCTGGCTTCATCATCAGGGCGGTAACCCAGTTTTGATAACTCTCTCTGTGTTAATAGGGGATTGATGTTTAGGAGAACCCTCCCAAGGTCAAAAATTATATTTTTTATACCTGTAAGATCAGGACCTGTTTTAGTCATAATAATATTTTAGAGTTCAAAATTAAAAATTTACAGATAGCTGTTGTTTATTTTACACTCTTTTGTACCTTTGCAAACTCAAAACTGTGATCTTTTGTTTACAAAAGGTTACCGGGGCCTATAGCTCAGTTGGTTAGAGCACTTGACTCATAATCAAGTGGTCCCTGGTTCAAGTCCAGGTGGGCCCACCAAAATAAAGAAAGGCGCTGATTAACAGCGCCTTTCTTTATTTTGGGATTCTGACAAGCCAAGATAGCTTTCAGTCAATTTCACTCTGGATGATCAACTTTCTCAGAATCATTATCCCTGTTGTATCAATTGTAGAGAGAATACTTTTATCTCTTGGTTGAATGCTAATGCTTTTGCTTAAATTGTTGTATAAATGGAGCAAAAAAATCAAGCGTATACTCAGACAGAAAAATTCGTTAGCACCTTGATTTAGTTAGACTTTTAATTTTTACCATACTTTTCTTCATAAATCCATATGGCATCATTGTGTATCTGTTCATCAACAGAAATGTTGTTCTCTTTAGCCTTTCGCTTTATTTCTGTTAACCATTCCGGGGTGTTACGGATGGCTAATTCATAGGAAAGTAAAATATCATTTTTTGACGTGTATTTATCAGGATTGTTTTTTAAGTCATCATAAAAAAGGTATTCAGCTTCACGTTGTATTCTATCAGATAATGAAATGTGTTCAGCAACGGATTCCTTGTACATCCTCTTGAATTCATCTCCATAACACCTGATCTGGTTGGCAAACTGCTCTCTTGGATTACTTTGTCCGGGATAAAAGAGATCAAACAATTGTTCATCAAATCCCCAAGCGAATGAATGCATGAAACGGCCGGTAATCATTATCATGATAACATCCCTTCTCATTATTTCATCTTTAAAGTTTCTTTCAGGAGCAAGCCCACCTGATGATCCGTCACTCCTTACTATTTTCTTGTTGTAATACCAAAAGTCGCAATCTTTAAAGGTCCTCTCGGGGATTCGGTTGTTTAACCAGTTAAAAAAGTAACTATCACCTACAACAAGGGCAGATGGCTTATTATTTCCTTTATCAATGAACTCTAAAATCGGATCGGCAGTCTTAGGATGGGGAATCATAAACAGCAGATTCATGGCTAGGCCTATATCATAATCGGGATGACGGGGAATATCAGGGACTTTATTTTGAACAATTTTCATGTCAGTAAGATCTGTATTCAACAAGGATTCCAGGTACCTGAGTGTTGTGTCAGCTGCCAGTGTTGCACCGTAATAACTCCAATGGGTACCGCACTGGGCGAAGATTGGGTATTCTGTTTCGTCTTTGATGTCAATAAAGTATTGGTTTAGATTAAGCACATTTACTCCGGAAGCGGTAACCTCCTGCAAGAGTTTGTCATAATTTGAAAGTTTTTTCTCTACTAACTGGTAATTCTGTGGAAACAATTCGGGATATAAACTTGCTTTATCAGGTTCAAACACAACAATTAGTTTTTTGCCAAGTCGATCCAATGTATCCTGAACAGCTTTAAGTTTTATTGCTTTTTTGGTCCATATACTATCTCCAACATAGTACAACCCAAGATACTCCTTGATGTAATCATCCTCATATAAGATGTTGCCTTTTCCCACAACAACTCCTTCAGCATTTCCCTTACCAAACAGACTGAATGTTAATTGATTATAAACACGTATTAGAGCACTCCGGAAGCCGATATTCTGTTCGAGCCTTGTATTATACTGTTCCTGAAAACTTCCATTAAGCCAGGATTCATGTGAAAATGATTTAAAGGAAGGCTTTTCTTCCTGTTTATATGCACCGTTGAGGCGCGTCTCATTAATGAATTTATACCTTCCCTGCAATCCAGGGATTGTAAGCAAAAACAGGAAAATAATTAAAATCAGATTCTTTATATTTTCTCTTTTTTCATTACTATTAGTAACTTCCATTCAGTTCTTTTTTGCAAATATACAAATCGTCTCCTTGCTCATTATTACAAAAGATAAAACAAGATAACTATTGAGTTCTTATAAGTTTCTTTGCTAAAACACCATTCTCTGTTATCAATAAGATGGTATATAATCCTGATTTTAAGTTTTCTAAGTCAGGCTTCAGCATATATTCACCTTGCTGTTTAATATTGCCCGAATTAAAACTGTAAATAGGTTTCCCGGTCATATCAATAATCAGGATTTTAACATTTGAAGGGTTAAAAATTGTATATTTTACATTCAGTTCATCCCTGCCTGGATTGGGATAGATAAATAGCCTGTCGGTCACAATTGGTACTTCACTTGATGGTGTTTCAACAGCCATTGCAGGGAATATAATATAATCTATTCTTGCACAGTCTTCCCCTGTAGATACACTATAGTCCTTTGCATATTTCCAGAGAAAGGTTTGTTCTCCGGCAGGAACCATAAAAGAGGCTTTGGTCCAATTGATATTTCCGGCCCATTTTGCCATTTCAGTTGCTCCACTATAGAAATAAAGGAAATCATACTTTGCCTCAGATGATACTTTGTAATAGAAAGATATGGAATCATTATATGCCACATCCCATTCGAGTGATAATGAGGACATTTGATTGTCAATAATTAAACCTGACCGCGCACACCAATCTCCTTCGTAAGCAGTGCCTTCTTCTACTGTCCAGCCGTTATTACCTCCTGTTATCCATTCATACGCTGAAAGGTCACCGGTCTCAAAGTCTTCTGCCACAATTTTTGTATAAATTGGAATGGTCTTGAAGTAATAAAATTCATGATCACCGGTTATAGTCAGATTAATTTCAAGAAGATCAGAAACCGGGGCTTCAGATTCCAAACTTGCAGCGTAAACCATATGCCAGATATCACCTGTTTCAAGAGTATCTATGTTAACGCTGCTGAGATAAATGTTCAGATTGGGTTCATTGGAAGAGATAACTCCTACTGCGTTTGTAAGATCAGCACCTCCGGCATTCAACACATCTATAGCTATTAAAACAGTCTCACCCGGTTCAAGAACTCCATTGTTTCCATCAATTACATTTATTGAAGAAATCTCTATGACTGGTCTGTAGGCAGTTAGATTGACGCTTCTGGACCATGTGCCTTCACCGGATGTTGCTGTTAATTGGAATGGGGAGAGATGTTCATTGGGCACTCCATTATATGTAGAAATGAGAAATGCACTATCAATTGAAATTGTTTCATCCGGCAATAATCCACCTGTATTCACTTGACCGTTGATTATCGTAAAATATGGATCAAAAGTGCTCAAATTATACGTCGTTGCACCAATAGCGAAATTGTTGAGGTTTGTAACCTCAAGGTTCACTATCACATTTTCACCAAAACCAACCACATTATCATCTCCTGCCTCGATTGTGTATTCCATCAATAATCCTTCCGAGACCAGGTAATATGTTTTGTAGTCTTTCAAATTATTTTTATCTGTTGCGCAAACAGTAATTGGCATATTATTTATCACATCGTAAGTTTGTCCTGAAATTGTACCATCCACTGACAGAGTAATTCCAGGATGATTGGCGGTTGGTGTATATCTTACAAATTGACCGGTTACAGGGGCAAAGTCAGGATCATATGTCATGATCTCATAATTCTGTCCGTTCCCCTGTGATATTCCTGCATAACGCTCAAGGTATGATGGTAATACGCATTCGCCATAAATAAATTCAATTTTACCATCAGGATATAGTCTTGCTGTTGCATTGAAACTGGTTCCCGGAGTATTTATTACTGATAACTTCCACCGGAATGTTACATATTCCTCTGATGGCTCATACCAAATTCCATCACTGGATGAAGCAATAACCAGGGGATGTGACATTACTGGTGCAATCATGGGTGTTTGGATGAAGTACGTCCTGGCTGCTTTATAAAAAGGCCATGGCACCAATGAGTTTTCAAACATAAGATACCCCGCAACAGTGACATATAATTCATTAAATTCTTCTCCAAAAAATGGGAAATCAAATGGCAGTACTACTTTAGCTTTGCCATTAGATGATGAGGATGGCTGAAGTTTGATAGAGTCAATTAAACTCATTGTAGACGTGGAATCAAATTGCATATAATCTTCAACAAGGTGCCAACGATATGGAGGGGTACCCTGTGAAGCCTGAATCTGATAAGAATAGTTGCTATACAACGGAATTGGTGGAATGGTATCTGATGTAATTATCACCGGATTGTGATTTACCGTGGCATTTACACTTGCCATAGTAATGTCATCATTAACAAGTATAACCTCAGAAACCATACTGTTGATTAGAATTCCTCCATTTGTATAATCTATTAATGCAAAACTCTCCAGTGTTCCGGTGTTAGAACCAAAAGGATCATTTTCCTGAACCATTATAAAATATTTCGCTTCCGATCCTGGATTTACATATTGTAATAGGGGATTTAAGTCAAGGCCGAATTCTATTGTTGAAGGGCTTGAAGTTCCCTGCATTGGATTGCATCCACCCTGAAAATCAAAAATCGGGTAATGCAGTATATGCTCCGGTTCAGTAGCATTTGTATCTGTTGATACACCAGCCATCACTCTGATAAGGTTGCGGCAGTCGTAACTTAAAGAGACTTTTGCAGTAAGTTGTGGCTCATATTCTTGTACATCGATAACAACAACTGTATTGTTCCAGATACCTCCTTGCTGCCATTTGTCAGCAACAGATTTATACATCATATAGGCAAAACCATTATCCCCCCATCCATTTATTGAGCCATAAGTATTTGCCATCTTGAACCCACCTATTTCCCAATCCCGAGCATCCAGAATGCCATCAAAGTTGAGGTCAATGTTGTTGGTATACAGGCCATCGCCATTATAATCCCATCTGATTGAATCATTATATCCAACAATAGCCATGGAGTGATTTGCCGAATTACCCCAGGAATAAATAACATGCTTCCCTTCTTCCGGAGTACCCGGAGCAAATACTACAGGTGGATGTGTAAATTGTGCATAAAAGCAGCCTAAGCCACCTGCCGATGATCCATTACCATGATCATAAATCCAGTTTTTCAGTGTTTGGATTCCTTCAGCTGTATTTACTTTAATTGAATAAACTTCAGTAACCCTGTTTTGCATGGCATTATGATATAGGTCATAACCAGTCATCCATCTGGAAGGCCCACCTGTGCTCATTCCTCCGTAATCAGCCACGGTGGGATTTCCTGCCTGCTTTAATATTTCATACGTTTCATAAAAGCTTACTCCAGCATCTGAGCCTCCATTGATGAAATTATAGGCAAAGTGAGTGGCATATTGATTCTCGGGTAGATTTCCCGGCACATCTCTTAAGTAATTCATTTCATAGGTAAAGACTATCCCAATACTGCTTGCTTGTCCGCATTCAAGTCCTACTTGTGCTATTAAAGGCCTAAACCACAGGTGAGTTGAATTATCTACAGCATATGGCAACAACCTTCTCGTTGCTTCTTCCGGTAGTTTGAATTCAGGTAGTTGTGAAAGTTTAACAGAATCATAACTGCTCATCGGGGGCAGTTCCTGTGTTGATGAGTTGTCATAAGATTTAACTGCAATCTGGGCAGTACTGATCTGGTGAGCAAACATTACGATTGCAATCAGATATAGAATACTTTTCATAGGGAGCTAATTATGCTGTGAAAATAGTAAATTTTGAAAATCACTGCAACAGATTGAAAGTCACTTTTACCGGTTAAAGGATAATTTTTTTCTGCAATGAAATATCTTCTTTTTCCACTTATACTGTCAATGAAAACCGCTTACCCGGTTTTTAATTTCACAGGATGAAAAGTACTTGAAATAGGTGATACAACAGATGCTGATTTATATATCGTAAAATCAGGCATTTTTATCCATCAAGTTGCAAACTGTCATATTGCATGCATTATAATCAACCTGTGGCAGTTTTTCTGATTCCTTGAGATGTTTGAAGCAATTAATTACCTTCGTTGTCTAATTGTTAAAGCTATGCTATTACGGTGTTTTAAAACCCTGTTTGTGGGGTTTATAATCATTTTCTTTTTGCCTTATAGGACCTGTTCACAAAACACACTGTTCATATCTCCACAGCCTAAAGTAGTTGATTTTGATAATGGAAGTTATCTGTTGAGGAATAAAATGCAAGTTTATGTTGCAGATGAGGGTAATAAAGAGACCCTTTTTGCTGCAAACAACCTGACTGATCAATTATTATCCTCTGGTATCGTGAATGTTTCAGTTACAAATAAGCTGCCCAAAGCGGATATAGTGCTTGGTATTATTAGCAGAGACAGGGAACTTGCAAAGCTTATCAATAAAGAAGGATTAATATTACCGGCAATAGCCAGGGATGAAGGGTATATCTTAAAGATTTCATCTCAAAGGATTATAGTAGCTGCAGAAACAGAAGCCGGCCTTTTTTATGGTGTCCAGACACTGAAACAGCTGATTCGGGGCAACTGGAAAGATAATATACTGCCCCTTTTAACTATAACCGATTGGCCTTCATTGAGATACAGAGGATGGATGGACGATATCAGCAGGGGGCCAATACCTACGGTTGACTTCCTGAAAGAGTGTATAAGGAAAATGTCGGAATTTAAGCAGAACTTTTTTACTCTGTACACTGAGCATGTTTTCAGGCTGGAACAGTATCCCGATATTGCACCGGCTGACGGATTAACTAAAGAAGAAATCGCAGAATTATCAGCCTATGCTTCACATTACCACATAGATGTTATTGGCAATTTCCAGTCGTTCGGTCACATGGCTAAAATCCTTGGGATTCCTTTCTATGAAAATATGGCTGAAAGCAGCGATATTCTCAACCCTTCTGATGAGGCAACTTATGATTTCCTGAAAAACGTCTATTCGGAAATCATACCTTCATATAGTAGTCCCTTCTTCAATATTAACTGTGATGAAACTTTTGGTCTTGGGGATGGCAAATCAAAAAAAATGGCTCAAGAGATTGGGGTTGATGGAATATACGCATATCACATCAACAGGATCAATGACTTGATAAAACCTTATGGGAAACGACTGATGATGTGGGGAGACATAGCAGTTAATAACCCCGGTATAATTAATAAACTGCCTCCCGATCTGATTATCCTTTCATGGGGCTACCATGCAGCGGAGAGTTTTGATGATGTTATCCTTCCTTTCAAAAATTCAGGCTTTGATTTCCTGGTGGCACCGGGAGTTAGCTGCTGGAATGAAGTATGGCCCGGTATGAACAATGCTGCGGTCAACATATCCAACTATGTGCGCGATGGCTACAAACTGGGAGCTATGGGTATGATTAATACAGCTTGGGACGACAACGGACATAATCTCTTTAACAGTAACTGGCATGGTCTGGCCTGGGGTGCTGAATGTTCATGGAATCCTGCTCCTAACTCAACGGGAAATCAGGCAATTGCTGAACGAAATAATAAGCTTGCACTTTTTAACAAGTGTTTCGATAGACTCTTTTTCCAAAAAGATGGGGTAACAGATATCCTTTTATCTATTGACAGCCTCAGGAATATTCCTGCAAAGGACATTCTGAATGAATGGTCATTCTGGCAGGACCCTCTGGACTTTAATACGGAGAATACAACTAATATCGCTGCTGAGGCAAACTGGAAAATACTTGGCAGGGTTGAAATAATCAAGCCAAGGTTGGAAGCGTTAAAAGAAGAGATCCCCGAAAACAGGAATATGGTAAGCAATGCTCTGCTTGCACTCGACAGGATTGCCTTTTCTGCCCGGAAGAATCTACTGAGGCTTAAGTTGCATGAAATCATACAAACAGGTGATCAGCAGCTTATCAGGGAGGTTCGCTCTGAAATCCCTCAGTTAACCAATGATTTATTCTCCATCAAGAAAGAATATATCAGGCTTTGGCAGAATGAAAACCGTGCATGGTGGCTGGATAAAAACCTGAACGACTATAATAAGCTTGCCGGGAACCTTGCAAACATAGAAAACAGGGTGTTCATTGAAAACTCCCTTAATTTGACTGATGGAGCAATGCCTGTTATCCTGTACACAACCTTTAATGACAGGCAAATAGCATACACCATTGATGGAACAGAGCCTTTGCCATCTTCCTCTATTTATTCTGAACCTCTTTTGATAAAAAGGAATACAATGGTCAAAGCTGCGGTAGTGAATGATAGTGAGCCGGGAATAGTCACCTCAAGAAACATTCTTTTCCATAAGGGTATCGGAAAACTATACCGGTTAAACAGTAAGTTCAGTTCTTATAACCCGGCTTATGCAGCAGGTGGAGAATCAGGATTGCTAGACGGATTGAAAGGTTCCTTCTCATTTTATGATGGCCGCTGGCAAGGCTACCAAGGCCAGGATCTGGATATAGAACTTAGTTTTGGTGATGCAACTCCTATAAATACCGTGTCAATTGACTTTTTGCAGAATTTCTATTCATGGATCCTGCTACCCGTAAATGTTGAAGTACTCGTGTCAGATGACGGATTAAATTATCACACAGCAGGTTTAGTTACCCATGACATCCCACAGAACCGTTCGGGAACCATCATACATAACTTCAGGTGTAGCTTAAGCAAAATCACTACCAGGTACCTGAGGATTATTGCCCATTATCCCGGTCATTTACCTCCCTCACATCAGGCGCCGGGCAACCCTTCATTCATCTTTGCTGATGAAATAGTAATTGAATAGGTTACTGAATTCATATCCTGGAAATAATCTAGTTATTGTAATTGGGTTTGAAGTCAGCTCTACGGACATAAACATCTTGTACTTATTGGATAATCTGGTTATCGTAGTTTGGTTTGACGCCGGTTAAATAATGCAGAAATAGATCGTACGGTCATTATTATGACTGATGTAATTATTCACAATTAATTGGGAATCAGCAGAAGAAAAGCTAATGCCAAACACAGCTCTGCCGTTGCAGAATAACCCTGAGTATCTTCAGAATGTTATTTTGGCTTACTAATGCAGTGGAGGTCGAAACAGTGTACCTCCATGTTTAAAATGATTACAAGAATAAAATGGCGCAATTATGTCTTATTGCATGATCAGCTTTTTCAGAATCACTGTCTCTGCGTTGGTTAATCGCAGGTAAAACACTCCCTTGCCAATATTACCTAAATTCAGAGTTGATTTGTAGGTAGCGCCTGCATTCAGGAAGAGTGCTTCTGAAAAAATCAAATCGCCATGAGCGGTATATACTTCAATCATTACCTCCCCTTTTAAGCCAAGTATCAGATAGTTAAATATACCATCAGTGGAGGGATTGGGATAAACCTGCAATGAATTCTCTGATTTGTTTTCTTCAATACCATAACTGCAATTTGTGAATGTAAAATAGGCAGTGATTGTTGAGGTGTTTGAACAACCCGTTAACTGATTGGTAACTTCTACATCATACTCTTGAAGGTCAAAACTAATGCCTGAAGTTTGAATTGTAATTGTTTGATCAATTGAGCCATTGCTCCATAAATATGAGGAACCCGGGTTTCCGGCATCAATAGTAACAGAATCAAATACACATACCCCAATTTCAGTAGGACTAATGATCTGAATTTTGGGATCATTTGCCGGAAGCAGGCTTATGAGCGGTAGTTGATTTACGGTAACCGCTACAGTTCCTGTTTTGCTATTGACCCCGTCATTTACAACCACAGTATATACAGTGTTAATTAGTGGCGTTGCTGTCGGTTGTTCCTGATTTGAAGTGAATCCCGGAGGATTGGAGGTCCATGAATACGTATAGTTATTTGTACCACCGCTGGCGAGTGAGATCAATTGCACTGTTTCTCCGGCGCACACTGCATCAGGCATGGCTGAAGGATTAACGGTCAGGGCATTCCCCTCTAATGATACCATCACAAGATCGGGTTGACCGCTCACACAACCGGTTGTCAGATCTGTTACCTCAAGGCTGTATACGGTGGCTTCATAAAGATTAACCGTTGTAGGATTTTGCATGTTTGCTGAAACCAGCTTATCAGCAGGTTCCCAGTGATATGCATATGGACCTATGCCTTGAGATGCACTACCCTGAAGTACAGTTGTGGTGCTATAAGTTATACTCTGATCTGCTCCGGCATTGGGAACAGGAAGAGGATTAACGTATACAACTATATCGTCAGTTACCAAGTTCTCACCATCTTCAACTGTTAAGATGTAGGTTGTGGTTTGACCGGGTACTACCACTGGATTAGGGATGTTGGAAGTAAAGCCTGGCGGATTGGATGTCCATGAATAGGTAAAGGTGCCAGTACCTCCATAAGCCAGGGCATGGAGTTGCGTTTGTTCACCACTGCATACTGTAGAAGGGTCAGCTGATACATTGCATGCAAGCACACCACCTATAACTGTTACCAAAACATCAGATATTCCAATACAACCGGTATTTAAATCGGTAACTGTTAAAGTGAAGGTAGTGGTGGTATTCATCACTATGGTTACCGGTTGCAGAATATTCGGATTTAACAGTAGTGCCGCCGGTTGCCACATATAGGAATAGTTTCCTGAACCTCCGGTTACCTCACCCTGTAGTGTTGTGCTTTCACCTTCATTGATACTGAAATCGGAACCGGCATTAACATCAGGGTTCGGATTTACAATAATATAAGTGGAGTCAATGGCGGTACAGCCCCATTCATTGGCAATCTCGCACCAATACCATCCTGTGGTATCGGTTAATATGGTGGGATCCGTTGATCCATTTTGCCATAGGTATGAACTATATTCACCCGGATCAATATAAAAGGCTTCGCTGGCACAAATGGTAGTATCATTAATAAGAGTGATATCAGGATTCGATCTTACCTGAACAAAGCGCATCACGGTCTTTGATTGTCCGTAAATCCAAATTTTTAGTGTTACATTGTATAATCCAATCCCCGGGAACATATACGTGGGGTTCATCTCTGTTGAGTGGGACCCATCGGGAAATGTCCATTGCAGGGAGTCGGGAGTGTCAGATGCACTGGCATAGAACTGTGTATAATAGCCATCACAAGCAGGATCATCCCAATAAAAATCCACAGTCAGGTAAAAGAATGACTGTATAAAAGGTGGAAGGCCATAGGTGGATTCCTTTCCTGCCAGATTGACTGCATTTTCAACAAATTCGCATGCAGCGCCAAGATTGTTAGGTTGGTTAATTCTGGAAAGATACCCAGACCCCATACGGGCTATATACAACCGGTTATCAGGTCCGAGCTGGAGTGCTCCAATAGGATCAGAACTTTGACCCACTGATGCCACAACAACCCTTGAACTAAGGATGGTGGCCGGATCACCCGAAGTAAGATCATATTGCTGTATTCTCCGGTTAGCTTTCCATTCACCAATATAAAGCCGTTTACTATTGGGTGCGAATTCAACACCATAAGGACCGCCCGGATCATAACCTCCCGGACTTACATAAGTAGCATCAGTAACCAGGTGTGTAACAACACCCGTTGAATTATCAAAATTATAGATAACTACTGAAAAATCAGTGTTATTGGCTGCTGCTATTTTTGTACCGTCAGGTGATACTTTTAAATAGCCTTTCGATGCCTGCCCAATATTTCCGGTAATTGGGGGTCCTGTTGCACTAACAACGGGGGTTGTTACCACACCATCATAGGTAATTCTGTATGCGTAAATTTCATTGTTACCCCATTTTTTAGTAATCACCCAATACGTTTGCCCATCGCTATGTCCAACGGCTGTAACCTTTTCACAGGCCAATGGTACCAGTGAAATGTTCTTTTCAGTGGTAACAACATCGCCAAGCCCATCTGCCAATGACATATCAACCTTTGAGTAACATAATCCATTGGCGAGACCATTATCTGCAGCATCTACTGTGAATATATAATATTCTGTTGTACTACCCGGTTTCGGCACAATAATACCCGATTGGGTACTTGAAGAGTGCCCATACAAACCACTTCCATTAGGCATTTGCTGATGATTCCGGTTATACACAAAACGACCATCTGTATAGAATTCCAGAGAACCTGCCGATGTGGAGATAGAAGAACAACCCTCTCCGGTATCTAATACTCCGTTTGTTAGTGCAGATGGAGGCCCCATGCTGAAACTAAGTCCGGCATGATCACCAAAATACCAATAATTTGCCTGCTTTTGCGCATTGACCATCAGCACTGCTGAAGTCAAAATGAGTATAAGTATTGCTTTCTTCAAAATTCTGTGCCGTTAATGAGTTAGTAACATGACTCTTAGAAACAAAAATAACAATTATTGTATGCTTTTCAACCCGACACTTAAATTTATTTTATTATGTATGGAATGTGATTGCTGATATGCAAAATCCCACTATAGTTATCTGGATACTATTTTACAAGTGTCAATTTAATGAGTTGTCCCTTATTCAAACTTGCATTGATCAGATTACTCTGTTTCCCATTCTTTAATACCGCTTTAATGGTAGTAAGGGCAATAGATCCTTCATCGGCAGCCATAATAGTAACCGTTAATTTTTGTTGGTCTCCTTCTAAGGGAAACTTTATGGTTTTTACCTGGTTTGTCAATTCAAAATCCTGCAGTATAATCTTGTCATTCTCCATTATGGTTACTCTATCACCATCCTGAAATCTATCATCTACAAGTTCCAATATCACAAAATCAGAGTTTAACTTAATTTCCGTTTCCGAATTTGCCTGAAGATCATACACCTTACGTACCCATTTGGTTGTATCAGGTGCCGGCTCAAGTGCCTTTTTTACACTATCACTTACAGGAGCTTTCTGTATAGCCTTTACAACCTTTGTACTCAGTTCTTTAATATCATTATCAGTCATTAGGACAATGGTACCTGAGTCACAGGCCACTTTAGGATTACGACAATATGAATCAAATTTCCCGGTGTAAATATTCTTTCCTGATTTCTTCTCGAATTTACCTTTTACCCGCATTAAACAGAATTCATCAACCGGTGTTTTTGATTTGGTACTTATGATCCCTACCTCCTCAAAGACCATTGTCCGCTTTTTCCGGTTAAAAACACCTGTTATTCTTGCCTTTGTTTCTTCACTCCCATTCAAATCACTTATAGAATATCCTGAAACAATATTGTTCTTATTCAGTTGATAATTAATCTCATACTTCATATATGATGTTTTACCAACTGCAATAACACCTGTTAATACTGATTGCTGTGCTATGCCGCAATTAACAGAACTGATAAAAAAAACACACAAATAGGCGAAGTGCTTGAAATTATTCATTAATTTTAATCCCTCAAGATTTTATGTTAAACTTAACCTCAATAAAATTATGAAAATTATTACACCAAAATTGACGATCGCATTTCTTCTTGTCTTTTTTATGTTTGGCATGGTAAACGTAGCTGATGCTGCTTTCGCGGGTAAAAAAGATCAGGCTAAAAATGAAGTTGTTGCAAACAGCAACACCGAAGTTGCAGTATTAGCACCAGCAACTGAAGCAACCAATCCGGCATCGGATACTGATACACTATTATTGGTTATCATTGCCCTTTTCATTCCACCTTTAGCTGTATACTTATTATACAGGGAATTTGGAACACCATTCTGGGTAAATTTGATTCTTACTCTTCTGTTCTTCTTACCTGGTCTAATCCATGCTCTTTATCATATTCTGAAGTAAACATAACTCATTAGAGTAAAAGCTATTGGTCAGTTTCTGCTTTGAAGGCTGATTGATTTGTTTGAAAAAGACTCAACACCTGCTTGTCAAAACCGGCAGGTGTTTTTTTTATCTCAATATTTAATGTGATCTGCTTTGCTTGAAATACTGTAAAATAATGATCCATTTGGTTCACCTCCAGTTCACCTCCAGTTCACCTCCAGTTCAGCTCCAGTCAGGACATCAGTTTACACCACTTGAACTGGAGTTATACTGGAGGTGAACTGGAGGTGAGTAAAATAGCTCCCTAATATATCTGGTATTTACACGAGAAAAATATAGATTAAACACTTCCGGGCTTTCATGTACCAGGTTACCGGAAATGAAGTATTGATTGGCTGTTTAGCCAACTAAAATTATAAATTAGATGAAGAGAGTTGAGATCAGCTCTTTACCTGAGTGAAATCAGCCGGATTGTGCTTATGGCGGAATAATACGGCGAATAAAACAGTAACTACTAAAGCATAACCGGCAAAGGCAAACCATATTCCCGGCCAGTCTTTGGAACCATCCTCCAACAAATAATACTTATCAATAATGATTCCGCTAAGGAAACTTCCAAAAAAGGCACCAAATCCGTTGGTCATCATCATGAACAATCCCTGTGCACTGGCCCTTATACTTGGATTACTCTGCGTTTCCACATAGAGTGATCCTGAAATATTGAAGAAGTCAAATGCCATACCATAAATAATACATGAAAGAATAATCATCCATAGACCATCAGCCGGATTACCTACACCGAACAATCCAAATCGGAGCACCCATGCCACCATACTGAAAAGCATAACATTTTTAATTCCAAATCTTTTGAGGAAGAAGGGTATAGTCAGGATAAACAAGGTTTCAGACATCTGTGATATCGACATAATGATTGCCGGATATTTAACCGCAATAAGGTTCTGATATGCAGGTATATTTTTGAAATCATGAAGGAAGGTGTCGCCATACATATTCGTCAGCTGCAATGCCGCACCTAATAACATGGCAAATATGAAGAACACAGCCATTTTGTAATTCTTGAAGAGCGCAAATGCATTTAACCCCAAGGCATTAACAAATGATTTTTTGCCTAAGGCAATTGGGGCCGGTGGACAATCGGGCAGAGTAAATGCGTAGATGCCTAAAAACAGCGAAGCTCCCGATGCAATATAAAATTGTAGAGCCGATGTTTCGATATGGAGCAGGCTAACCGTCCACATTGCCACGATAAATCCAATAGTTCCCCAAACACGGATTGGCGGATAAACAGTAACTATATCAAGATTCTTCTTCTTTAAAGAACTATATGCCACGGTTATTGAGAGGGCTATGGTAGGCATATAGAACATCATATTAACAAGCATAACCCAGAAGAAAAGTATTGGATCATTTATCTGTGGAAGGAAGAAAAGCATCACGGCACCTGCCAGATGAAATATCCCATAAAGTTTTTGGGCACTCAACCATCTGTCGGCTATAATACCGGCTATGGCAGGCATAAAAAGTGATGATATACCCATGGTTGAGAATATAGCACCAAATTCAGCACCCGACCATTGTTTGTGCTGGAACCAGTATGCTCCTATTGTTATAAGCCAAGAACCCCAGATGAAGAACTGGAAGAAATTCATTACAGTAAGCCTCAGTTTAATTCCCATATTCACAATGTTTAATTGGTTATTGGTTTGCGATGTAAAGGTAAAAATATCTTAAAACTCAACACCATTGAAAAGTGCAGATTTTTCAATGGATTCAAAACTATTAACTGTTACATTGGCTTGTCGCTCGGGTAAGATCAGCTAACTATAGTGGATAGGGGCTCAAACACACTCCATCAATCAACAACCGCTGCACTCCACTATCTTTGTATCCAATTACCTGTAAAACCTAACTTTTTAAGCCCATTCTGAATATCTGGTATGCCCATGAATAACTCCCACAATAAGCCTGTGCGGTAATTTTCAATCATTACTACAATTGGTCCCTGATCAATAGCCAGGTTACTTTTTGCATACCAGTTATGGGTTTCACTGAAACCATCGGTAAATCCGTAATCACCCCAGATTTTATCACCCAACTTATAATAAAAGTGCCTGATTGCTTTCATTGAATAATTAGGGGTAAAGGCTATTGATGAGATAGCTGCAGTTGGCTGTATCACTCCGAGGTCAACTTCGGGGCAATGGGCAACATATCCTTTATAGCTATCACCCGCGGTGAGACCCCAGCAATCGGGACCATAACCTGCATATTTATGCGGGTTTTCAATACAATGTGCCCGGTTTATTAAAGTATGGTTTCGTGCCTGATCAAAATAATTTATACCTATAGAGTCAACCAGGTCATGCGGATCAATACCCAGAAAAGTATATTGCTCAAAGAAAAGAGGCCCTCCTTTCTCATAATTACCTAAGGGCAAACGTATTCCATAATATTCTTTCCCATTGTTGAAACCGGCGCTTCCGGTCCACGAGCCATCATAAACATCTTTTGAAATGGAATGAAATGGAGCGGAAGCTGCCATGATGTAAGTGATAAGGCATTCATTATATCCCCATATTGGAAAGTTCATATCAAATCCGTTATTGGGACTCCAATGCCAATAAAGCAGGTTCTTGCCGTTTGTATGCCAGTTCCAGTTGGCAACATTCCACATTTTTGTAATTCTATTTCGAAGGTATGTTTCCATTGGGACATCACGGTTAAAATACTCCCGGGCGCATAGAAATCCCATAAGCAGGTATGATGTCTCAACCAGATCAGCTCCATCATCCAATCGGTCGAATTTAATGGTCTTACCCGTTCTTCCATCCATGAAGTGAGGATAAATGCCATGAAAGCAGTCGGCATTTGCCAAAAAATCAGCAATCTTTATAAGCCTGCGAACTGCAGTATCCCTGCCTATCCACTCTCTCTCAACGGCAACAATGGTCCCCATTATACCAAAGCCTGTTCCACCAATAGCACATGCATTTGGTCCAAAAATTGTTCTGCTGAAGTTGGGTTCATCCCATGCCTCATTTATATAATCCCAGTAGTGTTCAGCCAGCACGGTATCACTCCTTTCCAATGCCAGTCCGCTTACCGGATGCGCATTATGCCAAAAATACCTGAAAGTTTGGCGCTGAACAATTTCCAGTAAAGCGGAATCTGATAGATTTTGAATTATCCCCACCTTTGGTATTGAAGTTCTTTCAACCTTTGAACTGCCCTTATCTGTCTGAGCAATGACCAAGTTACCAGCCGACAGCAACAATAGAATTATTGTAAAATATCTTTGCATTGTCTTCATTTTTGATTAAAGATGTAATTCACAGAAAGAAAACCGGTTACCTGATCAAAAATAATGAATTATTGCCGTTTGAATTCATTAAGTTTGCTAATGGTATCATATTTTGCAATTCACAGAAATAAATTTGAATGACTACAGCAAGGTTTATATTGGCTGATCTGCTCAAGGGTATAGCAGTGCTGTTGATGATACAAGTACACATTACAGAACTCTTTACCACACAGGAATTCTATCAAAGCCTTCCCGGTAGGGTATCACTTGTATTGGGAGGAGTGCCGGCTGCACCGCTTTTTATGGTAGTGATGGGATTCTTTATAGGTTATATAAACTATAATACCCGTAAGTTACTATTACGAGGTCTAAAGCTGATTTTTTGGGGCTTTCTTTTGAATATCGGGATCAACTTTCATCTATTTTACAGAATATTACTTGCCTCCATTCAATTGGATCCTTTGCCATATTTATTTGGTGTAGATATCCTGTTTCTTGCCGGGATATCAATTGTAATCATAGCTTTATGTGTGAAATTGTTTCGTGGCTATGCGTTGCCATTTTTGATCGCAGCATTTCTAATCCCCTTATTTAGTGATATAATACCTGTTTGTCAGAGTAACTCAGTAACGGGCAAATATTTATTGGCATATATTCATAGCAACAGTTGGTGGTCATATTTTCCCGTAATACCATGGCTTGGCTACCCCCTATTGGGCACAGCAGCAGGCATTTTTTACAGTAAACACCCAAACATAACCAATACTTTATTCAATAAACCCTATATACTTTTAATATCTTCAACAGTTACCCTATTACTATGGGGTCATGGATTCAGAATATCTGCCAATCTGCCTTTATATTATCATCATGGAATTTTATTCTATGTATGGTCTGTATCGTTTCTGGTTACAGTTGTAAATGGTATTTACTTCCTGATCAGAATACTATCAAAGGATAACTTATTGGTGAGGTACTTAAGTTGGGTAGGCAAGAATGTGACAACCTTTTATGTCATACAATGGCTATTTATAGGAAATCTGGCTACATCACTTTATAAAACACAGCCAACAGCAAGCCTTGTCTTCTGGTTTGCCGGTATTACAGTTCTTTCATCAATACTTGTATGGCTATGGAACAAGCGAAGCCTGATTATTGAATTCTTTAAAGACTTAACCACTGAATAATACCATTATTGTTATAACTACTCCTAACATTTGGTAACTTTAGGATTCCTAACTAAGAATTTATGCTTAAAAAACTTAATATTATTTGCATGTTTCTTCTGGTTGCAAATGCAATTCAATCGCAAACAGTTACCATGAGAACCCCCATTACAAGAGATGGGTGGGAGTTGACCTTTTCAGATGAGTTTAATGGCTCAGAGCTTGACAAAGAGAAATGGATAACATGGTTTCCATATACCAACGACGGGAGTGACCAATGCTCTTTTTGCAGAACCCATGGTGATGAAGGACAGGTATTCCTTGACAGGAATGTAGTAGTTACCGGAGGAATGCTCAACATTGTTGCTAAGCGTGAATCAGCTACCTGGTTTGATCTGCAACGCGATTATACATCAGGAATAATCCATTCAAGAGCTCCATTTGGTCATGGCAGATATGAGATAAGATGTAAATTCCCTCCCGGACAAGGATTTTGGCCTGCTTTATGGACATTTGGCCAGATCTCTGCTGAAGTTGATATAATGGAGGGTGGTATGCAAAACCCAAGGCGGTATCATACTACTGTTCACAACTGGCTGATAAAAAAAATGGTTCACAACAGGAATAATGTAAAAACTGACATTACTGCAGATTTCCATGTATATGGAATGGAATGGGATACGAATTATATCAAATTCTTCTTTGATGATCATGAGGTATGGACATTATGCAAATATGCCAATCTAAGAGGCAAGAATCCTAGAAAATGTGGTACCAAAAAGCGAAAACAAACCATTCAACCAGTGTTTCCGCCTGATAACGAAAAACTCTATTTAATTGTTGGAATGGGTGTTGGAAATCAAAATACGCCATTTACCAAATCACCCGATTTGGAAACCAGGTTTCCCGCGTTAATGGAAGTGGATTATATAAGAATTTATCAAAGAAAAGGGGAATAGTACAATTTGCTTAAACCATGAAGACCTGCTTATAATTGTAACAGCCTATCAACAGGATTAGATGGCAGTGGTAAGAATCTTTTAAATACAAGCATTAATAATACTTGAGCAAGACATTTAGCCGTTCAGGCTGATACGTTCCAACCTCTGAACATCAATAAGTGATACCGACTTGTTTTTGTTCTCAATGATGTTGTCATCTTTGAATTCTTTCATAATGCGAATCACGCTTTCGGTCGACATACAGGTTAGATCACTCAAGTCGCTTCGTGATAGAGGAAGTTCAAAGGAGTCAGCTTTAAATATTCGCCGGGAAAGGCACAGGAGTATATCAGCCAATCGGCCGGCACCTTGTTTTTGAGTAAGGCTAAAGAAACGACCGTAAGATTGAGCGGTAGATTCATTCAGAATATTCAGAATTCTATAACTGAATAAGGGATTTTGCCTGAGTATTTGTTTGAACACCTGAATATCAATCATCCTGACTGCCGTATCCGTATAGGTGCTGATACTGTAAAGAAACTTATTGTTCCCTTCAAAGAGCGCCTGCAAACCAAGTAGATTAAATTGAGGAGTTATTGTAAGAATCAAATCTTTAGGTGGTCCTTCCAGATAAACTTTTACCAGACCCTTTTCTACATACATAATATTAGAGGCAAAGGAGCCCTGTTTGCAGATTATCTCACCCTTTTTATAATTGACCAGTGCAGAAGATGAATAAATTAATTCACGTTCTTCATTTGTCAGCAAATCAAAACATGAAACTTCATAAACAAAAGATACACAAGTCTCTGCGCCGGATGTTGTCATATACCAATTTTAATTCAGAGGATAAAAATACAACAAATGACATACTCTTTTATGATGTGCATCAGTTTTTTATTGACGCATGGCAGTTTTTTAACCAAGGTATCTCCTTTTTGCAACTATAAGGTAATGTTCACTATACCATAGATTTGCGATTTGAAAGTCGGTTTTGATTTTCATAAACCAGTAAAATACTAACAAACAATCAAACACTACTATGAAAAAGATTTTAAACATTGCCGTATTATTGGCACTAGTGCCGGTATTAATGATGTCATCCTGTAAAAAAGACGAGCCGGATGCAGTAAATGCTTACACCACCCTTAAAACCTACATTGTTACAAACAACCTTGATCTTCCTGATTTAGCCAAGAATTGGATCATTGACCCTAAATCAACAACCATGGGCGGTGTAATTGACTCAGTAACAGGAACCATCCCAACTCATTATGTATTTGACATTCGTCCTGCAGCAGACTATGCCGCCGGACATATCAAAAATGCAATCAATGTCCCATTAAAGGATGTGGTTACTACCGCCGCCAATTATACCGACAAACCTATCGTTGTTGTTTGCTTTACCGGTCAAACAGCAGGACAGGCTGTAATGGCATTGCGCTTATCAGGATTTGAGGATGCTGTTGTTCTAAAATGGGGTATGGCAGGATGGAATTCAAACTTCAAAGCACCATGGGTAGCAAAGTGCGGAATTGAAACACAGTCAAATGGTAATATCGCTGTTGGTAATGCCAACTGGGTAACTACTGCTGCACCTGCAGCCGGTTCATTTACCGAACCTGTTTGGACATCAACAGCTACAGATGGCGCTGCTATTCTTAAGGAACGCGTTCAGGCAGTACTTGATGAAGGCTTTACTCTTGGTTCGGCTGATGAAATTTTAGCTAATCCTTCTAATTATCAAATTCACAATTACTGGCCTGCAGCTGATTATACAGCCTTTGGTCATTTCAATGGAGCATACAACACGCCTGTAATTTCTTTGGCAGGTGACCTTGTAAAAACATTTGATCCTACAAAAGATGCAATGATTTATTGTTACACCGGACAAACTTCAAGTATAGCATCATTCTGGATGAATGTACTAGGCTACAAAACAAAAGGTATAGGTTTTGGAGCCAACCGACTGGTTTATGATCAGTTAAAAGCCAACGGTAAAGCTGTTTACAAAGGTGCCAAGAATTGGCCTGTAGTAACAGATTAAACTAATTATCAAATAATTGATACGGGAGGGGTGTAAAAGCTCCTCCTGTATTAACCTTTAAACAATATTCAGATGAAAAATATATTATTCACTCTAATGGTTGCATTTGCCACCTCCTTAACCTCCTTTGGCCAGGGATGTATGGAACCATCCACATCTACTGCCGGTCCACAGATTATTGGTTATCTGCAGCCTGAGTTCAGATATGAATTCAATGGAGAAAATGCTGATGGTACATCAAAAGATGCTGCAACATGGTGTTTTCGCCGTGCCCGCCTGGGATTGACAGGCAATGTTCCTTATGATTTTTCCTATTATGTACTCGCTGAATTTAGCTCATTCCAAAATGGTCCTTACATTCTTGACGCCTTTGTTTCTTATAACAGATTCAAGCCATGGTTTAGAATTTCGATGGGGCAGTTTAAGAAACCATTTGGATTGGAACTATCAACCGGTTGTCAGGATCTTTATACTATCAACCGCTCAAAGGTGGTAGAAGAATTAACTGCACCTGACCGTGACCTGGGTATTATGTTGAGTGGAACCTCCGGAACTAAGAAGATATTTGGTCTTGAAAAGGAAAATATCCTTTCTTGGTATCTCTCCTTTACAAACGGAACAGGCAAAAATGTATTTGACGGTGATTTAAGTAAAGATATTGTTGGGCGTATTGTAATTGCTCCCACTGATTGGATAAGTGTAGGTGCCAGTTACATGACCGGCAAAAAGAAAAATCCTGATGTAACAGTCAAGGATAAAGATGAACGGATGAGATATGGTGCCGACCTGCAACTCAAGAAGTATAACTTCATACTGCAGGCCGAGTATATGTATGGTCAGGATAAAGGATCGAAGTTGATTGGAGGAGGCTGTGGCTCAACCCCTGAGCTTGTTGCCGGCGATTTTGAGAGCAATGGCTACTTTGCTCAGCTGATGTATGATACAAAATGGAAAATTATGCCGGTTATTAAGTATGAAAATTATGATCCCGACATGAAACTTGAAAACTTTGATCATACAGCCTATAGCGTATCAACTATGACTTTCGGGATTAATTATTACCCTAATGATTGGACCAGAGTGCAGCTAAACTATCTGTATAAATCTGAAGCGAGTTCATCAACAGAGCTAATCAATTATAATGAAATTCCAAATGATATGCTGCAACTACAGATCCAGGTTAAACTCAATTAATTCAATTTATTACCATGAAAAAAACTAAAAATATCATACTAGTACTGTTCATCAGCTTGTTTTCATTCACACTTTTTGCACAAGCACCTATTATTGATGCCAAAACTTTTGCAGCTGAGCTAAAAAGTAACAAAAGCCTGATAATTATAGATGTAATGGCTGCTGACGTATATGCAAAACAGCATATACAGGGAGCTATCAACATACCACACAAAAGTCTCTATAAAGAAGGCACCATAGAAGGACAGTTTAAAGAAGCATCAGAATTGGCATCTATTTTTGGCAAAAAAGGTGTTGGCAATAATTCTAAAATAGTGATTTATGATGATGGTTCGCAGAAATACAATAGTCGTGTATGGTGGGTGCTTAAGTACCTTGGAGCTACGGATGTAACCTTGTTCCATAAGGATATGACCCAGATGGAGGCAGTTAGAATACCTATGACTACTGCCCCTGTAACCCTCAAAGCCACAACTTTTGAGGTAAACATAAATCCCGATCTGAATATCGATATGGCAACATTGAAGAGCAATCTCAATAGTCCTTCACTTGTTTTGCTTGATGCAAGAGAGAAAGATGAATATGATGGTATGGATAAAGCAAAGAAGAGCAATGGCCATCTGCCTGGTGCAGTCTTTATGAATTTTAAAGAGGTCCTCACTGCCAACGGTGCATTTAAAACCAAAGAGCAAATTATTGAAACTGCTGCTAAATTCGGAGTTGTACCTGAAAAGGAAATAGTGGTTTATTGTCAAACAGGAATAAAAGCTGCAGTAATTTACATTGCATTGAAAGAAATAGCAGGATTTAGCAATGTCAAATTATATGCAGGTGCTTATGCAGAATGGGCATCAATAAACGAAAACCCGATTGTTAAATAACTGGTTAGTAGTGTTTCTTTGGAAAAAGCTGCCTCTTTCAGGGGCAGCTTTTCTTTTTAAATACTATCTATATACTATTATTATTTATTGTCCTCGCTGGTCAAAATTGAACATCCACTGAACTCCAAATTTGTCGCGGCAGCTTCCATAGTAAGCACCCCAAAACATATCTTGTAATTCCTGTTCAACCTTCCCTCCTGCCGAGAGAGCTTTAAACAACTTATTAGTCTCTTCTTTAGAATCAGTTTCGAGATTAATATACACGTTGTTGCCCGCATTTACTTTAAATCCCATAGATTCAGGTGCATCTGATCCCATCAGGACAAATCCATTAATTATAGGTAATGCCACATGTATAACAAGATCCTTGTCAGCTTCCGGCAACGGAGGCATATCATCAGAGGGTGGAATATCCTTGAATCGCATTATTCCATCTCCCAGAAACTCGGTTCCAAAAATTGATTTGTAGAAATTAAATGCTTCTTCCGTACTGCGGGTAAAATTGAGATATACGCTTACTTTAGCCATAATATTAGTTTTTTGAGTTTAGATTTTATTTTTCACATATTGACTTAAGTTTGTTCAGGGCTTTGGGCCAGGTTTCCAGAAAGAATGACCTGTATTCCATAAGACCGCCCAGTTCAACCTCAAGCAATGTTTTTCCACCTTGATCGGTAAATCTATATTCTTCTGTAGCTCCTGCCCATTTATTGACCTCATCACCGGTAAGAACTTCCTCCCCATTCTGGTACAGGCCTATATGCTCTATAGTCACTATTTTACCGGCAATGTTCTGTTTAATCCAGCTCACCATGCCACCTTCATTTCCATCCTTATCTGTTCCAATAAATAACATCTTTGTATTTTGTTCCCACGACCCTTCAAAACGGGAAGTTGGGTCAAACTCTGTCGTCCACTCAGTATAATGCTCTTTATCAAGCATCACTTTATACACTTTATCTACCGGTGCATTTATAGTTATCTGAAAATAGAGATTTTCCACCCCACGGTAAGTTTCAACATATAGTTTGAAATTGTCCAATATTGACTTCCAGCCTGCTCGTTGTATCTCAGGTGAATTGAGATCTTCTGCTTCAAAAGATTCAAATACTGCAGTTGAAATTCCTTTGGGGATAAACCTGGTTTCAACCCGGCGCCCGTCGTCCATGGTATAATGTATCTCCTTCAGATATTCAACCTTATCGTATTTCCCGGTAAAGTCGAAGCCGCTGCTTCCATCTTTGGCTTCCATTCTCGACAAAAAGATTCCACCTACTTTTAAATCATTTTCGGCTCTTGTTGTATGCCAGTCACTTGATGCATTGTTCCATTGAACAATATGTTCAGGTTTTGTCCACATTTCCCATACATTCGCAGGGTCTGCATGAACTATCGTTTCAATATTTATGATTTTTCGCTTAGCTGTTTCCATAATTGTAACTTAAGAATTATGTAATAAAATATACACTAAGGAGTACTTATTTGAATAAACAAATCCCCTTAGATGATTCATAATCAATATATTGGCAAGCAATGCCAAGTTATAAAGAAAAATAACCCCTTTAATGCATAAAAAGTTCATCAGACACTTCAGTTTACTTCAACGTCAACATTTATCACATTGAACATCACATAATTCTGACTATTGCTTAAAATAGGGAACAGTCATTTGATTAAGTAGTACTTTTGCATACTTATGCAACAAATATGCAATTCATAACACTATTTCCAAATATCTCAAGGGGAGCTAAGCTTCTTCTATTAATAGGTCTGATGATATTGGGAGCCATATTATCAGTTGGCATAGCTTATCTGATATTCATTCTTTTTAAGGGAGTTGGGTCATTGAACACAGCTGAGCTGATGACAGATATTCAATTTGTGCGCACCATGCAGATTCTGAATCAAATTGGTATATTCATCATTCCAACGGTTCTATTCGCAATATTCACAGAGCATAGGCCGGCCAAATCCCTTGGTTTCAATAAGATACAACCTATACATGTGTTGATCTCACTGATGATTATTATTACGATGAGTCCATTTGTAGGTCAGCTCATGGAATGGAATGAAGCCATGAGCCTACCTGAAGGATTAAAGAACCTGGAAGATTGGATGAGAGATAAGGAAAATTCAGCCGGTGAACTCGTTGAATGGATGTTGTCATATACTGATACTTGGTCTTTTAGTGTAAATATTTTCATGATTGTTTTATTACCGGCTTTAGGTGAAGAACTGTTGTTCAGGGCTGTTCTGATACCTTTCATGAGAAATATATTTAAGAATATTCATGTAGCGGTATGGTTATCTGCTATTATATTCAGTGCCTTTCATTTTCAGTTTTATGGATTTATGCCCCGCATGTTCCTTGGTATTGTATTTGGCTATTTGTTTGTTTGGAGTGGATCAATATGGTTGCCCATATTAGCACATTTTATTAATAATGGAACAGTTGTGGTAGTTTCATGGTTGAATGCCAGGAATATTATCGCCCAATCGCCTGATGGGTTTGGAACTGTGGAGTCGCCGTTTTTGCTTATCTCCTCTGTTTTGCTGACTGCTTTCTTTGCATATTGGTTATATCAGACCCGAAGGGTTGACACACTCATGAGCTGATGACTAATCGCCAAAAAATAATACTTTTGCTTTTTAATTATTGAATATGGAAAATGTTATTAGCATCTATAATACGCTGAGTCGTAAAAAAGAGGTCTTTAAGCCGTTAAATCCGCCTTTCGTAGGATTATATGTCTGTGGGCCTACGGTATACGGTGATGCACATCTGGGACATGCACGGCCTGCCATTACCTTTGATCTTGTATTCCGCTATCTTCAGTACTTAGGTTATAAAGTTCGATATGTTAGAAATATAACTGATGTTGGTCATCTGGAGAATGACGCCGATGAAGGTGAAGACAAGATAGGTAAGAAAGCAAAGCTGGATAAGCTTGAACCTATGGAAGTTGTTCATTACTATACGCAAAGGTATCATCATGATATGGAGGCTTTGAATGTATTGAGCCCGAGTATTGAGCCTCATGCATCCGGTCATATTATTGAACAGATCCAGCTGATTAATCAGATTCTGGATAATGGTTTTGCCTATATTAAAAATGGTTCGGTATATTTTGATGTGGCAAAGTATAACAGCGAATATAATTATGGAAAGCTATCGGGCCGGGTGATTGAAGATCTTATATCAAACACCCGAAGCCTGGAAGGACAGGATGAAAAAGAAAATGCGGTTGATTTTGCCCTGTGGAAGAAAGCACAGCCTGAGCATATAATGCGTTGGCCTTCTCCATGGAGTGATGGTTTTCCCGGATGGCATCTTGAATGTTCGGCTATGAGCGCAAGATATCTGGGTAATAATTTTGATATTCATGGAGGAGGTATGGATCTGATGTTCCCTCATCATGAGTCTGAAATAGCTCAAAGTGTTGCTGCCCATAAAACAGATCCCGTTAATTACTGGATGCACAATAATATGATTACCATCAATGGTCAGAAGATGGGCAAATCACTGGGTAATTTCATTACACTCGGTCAACTGTTTGCCGGTGATCATGCGGCGCTTGAAAAAGCTTACTCACCAATGACAATAAGGTTTTTCATTCTTCAGGCTCATTACAGAAGTACCCTTGATTTCTCAAATGAAGCAATACAGGCTGCTGAAAAAGGACTTGATCGTCTGCTGAAAGCCTACAACCTCATTGATTCCCTCAAGGCAAGTGATACCTCTGATTCAGATATCAAAGCCATTGAAAAAAATTGTCATGAAGCCATGAATGATGACTTCAACAGTCCGATAGTTATTGCCAATCTGTTTGAAGGTGTCAGGATTATTAATTCTGTTCATAATAATCTTGAAAAACTGACCGCCGAAGATATTAAACTGCTCAAGCGTATTTTTGACATCTTCGCTATTCAGGTTCTTGGCCTGAAAGAGGAAAAAGAGGTTCAGGGATCAAATCAGAAGGTTGACGGGTTGATGAACCTTATCCTCGACCTGCGAAAGAATGCCAGAGCAAGCAAGGATTTCAGCACATCGGATAAAATTAGGGATGAACTCTCAAATCTGGGTATTACTATCAAAGATACCCGTGATGGTTCCACCTGGGAAATTGAAAAGTAAATGTGACCATACTCTGACACAACAAACAATATAGTAATAACACCATCATTCAATCAACCAACGTATGAGAACAATAGTAAAAATTCTGATCCCCTTTATGTTCTTAATGGCCATTATGGGTTGTAAATCAAAGAAACAAAACATGGAACAAGAATTCAGAGATTTCATTAAAACATTTGAGTCAACTGTTATTCCATTGCAAGTACAAGCATATAACGCTTATTGGAATGCTTCCATTTCAGGTAACAGTGATGACTATGCACTTGCCGAAAAATACCAGGTGCAACTTAATAACCACTTCACCAATAAAGAAGACTTTGAACTGCTGAAGAAAATCAAAACCGAAGGTAATATTCAGGACACCTTATTGCTGAGGCAGTTGGAAGTTCTTTACAATACTTACCTGGGTAATCAAATTGATACTTCTTTGCTGGCTAAGAAAGTTAAAATGGAAATTGAGGTTGAAAAGAAATATTCAAATTTCAGAGCCATGATTGATGGTAAATCGCTATCTGACAATGAAATTGAAGCAATATTGAAATCATCAACCAATAGTAAGGAACTGCAAGCCGCCTGGGAAGCTCATAAGGAAATTGGTAACGTGGTTTCAAATGATGTAATTGAACTCGTTAAGTTGAGGAACACTATAGCTAAACAACTGGGATTTGACAACTACCATTCCATGAGCCTGGAACTCAGTGAACAGGACCCCGAAGAAATCAGTGCCTTGTTTGATGAGCTTGACAACTTAACCAGAGATTCTTTTTCAGAGCTGAAAGATGAAATAGATACCTATCTGGCTACACGACTTAATATCCCAAAAGAACAATTAATGCCATGGCATTATCAAAACCGGTTCTTCCAGGAAGCTCCTGCAATTTATAGTATTGAACTTGATAAATACTATGCAAACCAGAACATAGAAAAACTTACCAGTGATTACTATTCATCCATTGGAATGGATGTTGCCGACATTATGAAGAATAGTGATCTCTATGAAAAACCCGGTAAGAATCAACATGCTTACTGTATAGATATTGACAATTCAGGTGATGTTAGAGTGCTCACAAACATAAAACCAAATTATAGTTGGATGGGCACCATGATGCACGAATTCGGACATGCTGTTTACGATAAGTATATTGATAAATCACTACCCTTTGCCTTACGCAATCCGGCCCATACCTTCACTACAGAATCTATTGCCATGATTTTTGGACGAATGGCCTCAAATCCACAGTGGATGTATGATATGAAAATAATTACAGCTGAAGAACGAGATAAAATTGCCCCTGAAGCCTATAAGGTGCTTCGCCTTGAACAACTTACCTTCAGCCGTTGGGCACAGGTTATGTACCGTTTTGAAAAAGCTATGTATGAGAATCCCGACCAGGATTTGAACTTGCTATGGTGGAATATAGTTGAAAAATACCAGATGATTAAAAAGCCTGAAGGTAGAAATGCCCCCGACTGGGCCAGCAAAATACATATCGCCACATTCCCGTGTTATTACCATAATTATCTCCTTGGAGAATTACTTGCATCTCAGCTAAATCACCATATTACTGCTCAGATACTTAATTCAACTGATTTTATGAACCAGAGCTTCTACGGTAATACGGAAGTAGGTAAATATTTTATTGACAACGTATTTGCACCCGGCAGCCGCTATAAATGGAATGATATGATTGAACAGGCAACAGGTACGAAACTTACTGCTCAATTTTATGCTGAACAGTTCCTTAGTAAATAAATCAGTGCTTCTTTTTTACAGTAGGTAAATAGTACCATCCACTGGAAATCATTTCGTAATTTATTCTATAATAAAGGGATAGGTGCATCACCTGTCCCTTTTTACAATCCGCATGTTCAGTATCGTACATTGAGCCAAGTCATTTTTAGCATATGGATTATTTCTGATTTAAAAATTATAGGTTTTATTATAACGCATGTATCTCTGTAATTGGCTATTTACAGGCCTTGCATTAATATATGAAGATCAGGGTAGAATAAATTTATGAGGTGATAAAGTGTTTTGGCATGAATTTTTATAGAGGTAAAAAGTATACTTGTCATTTACTACTATTTGTTAACTTAAAAATCAAGCGTCATGCACACAAAACTATTCCTGCCAATTATCGTTGCCACATTATTGTTCAGCTCATGTGAAAGTGAATGGGTTGAAGTTGTTAAGGGTTCCGGCCCCGTTGTAAGTGAAGATAGAAACACATCATCATTTGATGAAGTCACATTGTCAATACCTGCTGATGTTTATATCTATCAGGGGATTGATGAAGGTATTACCATTGAAGCCCAAGACAATGTTCTTGATGTTATCAGAACCGAAGTTAAGAGCAATGAACTTAATATCAGATTTGAAAACAGGGTTGTAGTTAAAAGATACGATCCTATTAAAGTGTTTATCACCACCAATGATTTAAGTGAAATACAAATATCAGGTTCAGGAAACGTTTACAATGAAACCCCCATTGTAACCAATGAACTTAGAATACGGATTTCAGGATCAGGCAATGTTGATCTTCATGATATTGACACACCCTCTTTGGATGCAAGAATCTCAGGAAGCGGGAAAGTATACCTGGCCGGCATTTGTGCTGATCAGTACCTTCAGATTTCAGGATCGGGTAACGTACATGCATATAACCTGTTAAGCGAAACAGCCGATATAAATATCAGTGGTTCCGGTAAAACAGAACTAACCGTTGCTGATTATATGAACGTTCAAATTAGCGGAAGCGGAAATGTATACTATAAAGGACATCCTGATATTGATAGCAGGATTTCAGGGTCAGGTGGAATATACTCAATACAATAACCTTGAATACTCGATTGTACTATTGTTAATCAACCAGGGTGGAATAATCTGAAAATGATAAATGTTTTTCATCCCGGTTAACTAGCGGCATCTAACAGACAGGAATGATGCAGTGCAAATCCGGGCCCTTGATGGGCCCGGATTTTTCTTTTCACTAGTTGCCGTTGGGTAACTTTTCAATGGTTATTCCAAATTTCCCCCTCGCCATTATCTCAGGCACCAACCCATCGGGAGTTATGAAAACCTGCCCCGGCTCCACCTTATCAATGTTACCTGTTAAGGTAATTCCGGGTGTTAGTTTGTATGCTTTCAGCTTATTGTTTACCGTTGAACGGATCATTATCATCTCTTTCTTTATACTCCATTTCAACTGATCAGCTATTAACCGCCTGAATCCATCCTGATATAACCAGGAAGCCGATTTCAAAAGGAAATTTTTGGTTGACAATTCATAATCAAAGTCTTTAATCACGAGGGTGGAATCAATGGGATTATAGGCCGGTTTCCCGATGAAGTAAATTGTGCCTTTAACACTTCCTGATAACATTGTTTCAGCCACCAGGTTCCCTTCACTGCCATATATTCTTAAATCTTCAACCACCACTTTTCTTTTCCCTTGCTCAAATGTTTTGCCTTCAAGATAGGAAAGCGCAACTTTGTTTATCTCTGTAAACGGCATTGATACATAGGCATTCAATGTGGTAACATCCACAGGCAGATCTCCTATCAAAAGATCAGGTAAAGGCTTGGCGACTTCAGATTTGAGAGGCTCCTCTCCCAGTGACAGCTTTATTGTTCCATTCAGTCCCGCTTGATGTTTTATCATGCCATTATTCGCCGAAAGCGTTGATGAAACGATTTTTTGAGGATCAATTTTCAACCAAACATTATATTCATCGTTAATTTTAAGCGGTTTATTGATCATGTCCCAGGCATTCTTAGCATAGGGCTTCAAATCAAGGTAATCCTTAATGCTACCATCAATAGTTGATCCCATCTTTTTCAATCCTGCCTGCATTATCAGGTCAGCCACAAACTTCACTGAAATATCCATTCCTCCAACTTTGATGGTAGGTGTTGAAAGCCATTCATACCCTTCAGATGTGGTTTTTGTGGTAACTGTCCAATCCGGATTTAAGGTAACAGCAGTATTGAATTTCAATGCCAATGATGCATTTAGTTCTCTGTAATCAGCTATGGTAATGCCAAATTTCTGAATATTAAAGCCGGCTTTGATCCACGTCTTCAATGGAACTCTATAGGTTAGTACATTCCCTTTCATGTTGAGCTGTATGTCGCCTTGTTTCCACGCTTTTACCATAACATTATCACCTCCATTATTCTCAAGGCTATTGTCTTCGTATATCAATCCGGTAAAACTATTGTTCAGCTCATTCTGAATGTCAATAATCCTGGTTTGGGTGGTAAAGCTTACTACTGAATTCCTGGTATTGAACACTTGGTTATTATATGCTTCCAATGGTTTTTCAACCTGAACACTCTTGCATGATACAAACGCTGAAAGAGCAATAATGGTTAGAAGAAACTTGCATGTGTACTTCATTGTAAAAAAAATTTATGGAATCAAAATCTACTGAATTGTATGCAAAGGTAAAGTTGTTTGGTTACATAGTAGAATCATAGAAGCGAGAATGAATGCCACTTTTGGGCTTCACAATCTTTATTCTGGGATGTTTCTTTATATAGCTCTTTATAATGATTCGTGTATCACGGTTATCATCAAATTGTTTAATACACCCGTCTAAACTCTCAAGGTCAGTAGAGAATGAATCTACATATCCAAAACCAAAATATCTGCCACCAGCAATTTTAACCACCGAATACTCATCAAATGAACGACCATTCTCAATGATGTAAAAATCCTGATCTTTAAAATCTATTTCCTTAATTGCAGACTTAGCCCTTTGGTTATAGCACTCGGGAGGCTCTATACCATGGCATGCGCCCTTACATTTTTTGATTGTATAATGAAAACAGGCACCTCCTGATTCATAGAGACCACACAGCTTCTGGCAAAGATCATACTTGTCGACCAATGAATAGAGAAAACTCCGGGCATTGTTCAGTGATGTGAACGAAGCAATAGGCTGATGACCATTTAGCTGATGACCCGCATAGAAACAAATATATCCGTTGTCATCAATGTATGTGAAAACACTATAGCCAAAGCGTGTTCTGCGTTGGGCTCTGTTATAGGGTGGGTTGTGCTTTTTAATTTCATTAGATTCCAGCAACAATGCCAGCAATTCACTTCCCGTAACTTCATAAGAAACTGATGCAATTCTATTTCGCATTTCAATGGCTTTTGAAGTATCCTGATTACGAAAATGCTGTTGTATGCGTTCGTACATATTCAAACTCTTTCCAACATATATGATGTGACCTGTTTCATCATGCAGATAATAAACTCCTGTATCTTCAGGTACATCTTTAATGATTTCAGGAATCTCCTGTATCTGACCACTAATTTGATTGGAGTCTGTTTCAATTAATAGCTTTAGTAAGTAAGCTGTGGCAAGTGCATCACCAGCTGCCCTATGTCGATTGTTTATTGGAATGCCAATGGAACTACAAAGATTGCCCAGGCTGTAAGAATCATAACCGGGCAGTATTTTACGACTCATTTTAACGGTACACAGTGTAGATCGCTTATAGTTGTAACCCAGACTCTTGAATTCTTGTCGAATGAAATTATAATCAAAGGCAACATTATGACCAACAAAAACTGCACCTTCAGTCATTTCAACAATTTCACGGGCAATTTCATAGAACTTTGGTGCATTGGCAACCATTTCATCCGTAATTCCGGTGAGCTTGGTTATCATATAAGGAATAGGCCGTTCAGGATTAATGAGCGTTGTAAATTCCTTTACAATACGTTCACCGTTGAACAAGTAAATAGCTATCTCAGTTAACCGGGCATTTTGATAACTGCCACCGGTTGTTTCAACATCAACAACAGCAAACAACGACATAGATTACCTTGATTTCAGGTATTTTTTCAAGTGAATTACAAGGCGTGAATTTACTCAATTAAATAATAAGAGCCCGGTATGCTGGGCTCTTATTATTTATTAAAAAAGTGAAATAGTTTAAACGGAATCAAATTATTGAATCTCAATCTGTTTTGCCGGTTTAATTTTTGCCTCATCACGTTTTGGAATGACTATTGAAAGCACACCATTGCTGTGTGAAGCAGTAATATTCTCCGGATCAACAGTTTGTGGTAAACGGAATGATCTTTTGAACGACGAATAACTGAACTCGCGGCGCATATAGTGCTCCTTCTCATCCTCTGATTTTGCTTCCTTTTCAGAGGTAATGGTCAATAAATTATTGTCAAGATTAATAATGAAATCGCCCTTGTCCAGTCCCGGAGCAGCAACTTCAATTTTATAATCTTCTTTGCCTTCAATGATATTTACAGAAGGCATGTTGATACCTGTTTGAAATTCAAACAGATTCGGCAGATAATCATTCCCAAAAAATTCATCTACAATACTCGGGAAGAATTTTCTTTCTTTTCTAATGATTGGTAACATGGCTTTGTCCTCCTATATTAAAAGTTGTTTGTTTGATTACTGTATTTCAAAAGCCATGCCACTTGAAAAAACGGGTAAAAAACAATAGTATTTATGTCATATTGTCTGTTTTTCAATCATTTGATCAGTATAATAAATGTCATTTTGTCGGTTTCGGTTCAACATATTTTGACTTCATTTCAAGTTTAATTATACAACCATAATTAAGTTACTATCAAATCAGTGTACCACCATTTCTATTCACAAGCAGTGAATCAGTGGCAAAATTCATTTCAATAAAAGAGGTGCAAGAGATAATAGATGCAATAGCCATATATCTAATGAAAAGGAGAGAAAAATCAGGGATTTATTTGGTATTAATTAACCTCAGGTCCAGTGCAACTCCAGTATAACTCCAGTACAACTCCAGTTACAAGGTCATTTTACTGGAGTTATACTGGACCTGTACTGGAGTTGTACTGGAGTTGATCCAAATGAATCACAAACCGGAACTGGTTTAAACTGCTTATACATTCAAATGAAGACTATTCAATAAATAGTCATAAGGATACCATTACATGAAGGATTATCAGGTAATTATAATTGTGATAACTTCCCAAGAAATCATTTATAACGGAATTAACCTGAAAAAGTAAAAGAGCAATACCATAGGGGGAACTACAGGAGATAAGGCAGAATATCTAACCTAAACTTGGTACCGAATAACTTTACTTGAACCGTAAAGTAAATGGAGAACCGCAGTATATGAAAATGCACAAATTTCTTGCTGAAAAGTAAAATTACCAATTGCTATTGAAATCAAACCAACTTAAGATTCATTTTAATTCTGGAGGTAAGAATATCAATTGCCACATGGTTAGCACCTCCCTGAGGAACAATGATATCAGCATATCGTTTGGTAGGTTCTATAAATTGGAGATGCATGGGTTTAACAAACGTTTCATAATGTTCCAGCACCTGATTAAGCGAACGACCACGTTCCTGAATGTCACGCTGAATAATTCGCATTAACCTATCATCAGCATCAGCATCAACAAAAATCTTAATATCCATTCTTTCACGCAGCCGGGGATTGGAGAGGATAAGAATTCCTTCAACAATAATAACTTCACGGGGGAAAACAGGAATAGTTTCTGCAGCTCTGGCACAAGTGAGATAGCTATAAATGGGCATACCAATTTCCTGGCCATCGAGAAGCATATCAAGATGTTTAATCAATAAGTTAAACTCAATGGAGGATGGGTGGTCGAAATTTATTCGAGCGCGTTCTTCAGGGGAGCGGTGGCCATTATCCTTATAATAAGCATCCTGAGGTATTACAGTAACTGAATCTTTGGGCAGTTGCTTTATTATTTGTTTAACGACGGTTGATTTGCCACAACCTGAACCGCCGGCGATTCCTATTATAAGCATACTTTGAATAAATTAAAGACCGGTGAACTGGTCAGTCCACCGGTCTCAAAAATACGAATTATTCTTATTATGACAAGAATCCAAGCAAGATACCGGCGGCCACGGCGCTACCGATTACACCGGCAACATTTGGACCCATTGCGTGCATTAATAAATGGTTGGTTTTATCATACTCCAAACCAACAATCTGCGATACCCTGGCACTGTCAGGTACCGCTGATACGCCAGCATTACCAATGAGTGGATTGATCTTATTCCCCTCTTTAAGGAATAGGTTAATGATCTTTACGAACATAACACCACCGAAGGTTGCAATAACAAACGATGCTGCTCCCAAGGCAAATATTCCTACAGACTTAGCAGTAAGAAAAGAAGTTGCCTGAGTAGATGCACCAACAGTTAAACCGATTAGAATAGTTACAATATCAATAAGAGGGCCTTTGGCAGTATCAGCCAATCGTTTTGTTACAGTACTTTCTTTTAATAGGTTACCAAAGAAAAGCATACCAAGCAGAGGTAAGCCTGATGGAACAATGAATGTAGTAAGAAGCAAGCCGATTATTGGGAAAAGAATCTTTTCCAGTTTCGAAACGCTACGAGGCGGCCTCATACGGATAACACGTTCTTTTTTAGTAGTAAGAAGACGCATGACAGGAGGTTGAATTACAGGAACCAGAGCCATATATGAATAAGCAGAAACGGCAATGGCGCCCATCAAATCAGGGGCTAGTTTAGATGAAAGGAAAATTGCAGTTGGTCCATCAGCACCACCAATAATTCCAATAGCCCCTGCCTCAGCAGGTGAGAATCCTAAGACCAAAGCCAGAGCATAAGCGCCGAAAATTCCCAATTGAGCAGCGGCACCAATAAGCATTAACTTTGGATTAGAGATCAATGCCGAGAAATCAGTCATTGCTCCAATGCCAAGAAATATCAGAGGGGGATAAACTCCTTGCAGAACTCCAAAATATAAATAATTAAGTACACTGCCCGACTCATAAATGCCTATTTGCAACCCCGGGTAAAAAGCAATATTACCAACCAGTATACCGAAACCAATAGGTACCAGCAACATCGGTTCATATTCTTTGGCAATTGCAAGATAAATAAATATCAAACCAATACAAATCATAATAATATGACCTGCTGTCATATTGGCGAAAGCGGTATAGGTGAAAAATTGGTTAAGGTGATCACCAACAAACGAAATGAAACTTGAACTTTCCATGTGCTATTCTCCTATAACAATAAGAACATCACCCTCCATAACAGAATCACCTTTAGCAACTTTAAGGTAAACCCGTCCTTCTTTGTCGGCATTAATATTGTTCTCCATTTTCATTGCCTCAAGGGTAATTAGTTTTTGCCCAACTTTAACCAGATCGCCATCCTTTACATGGATATCAAGAACAACTCCGGGTAGTGGTGATTTGATACTTCCGGTTCCCTTTGGGGCTGAAGGACTGGCAGTCTTGGCTGTACTTGGAGTGGAATCAGTAGATGGAATGCTCACAGAACGAACAAGCTTAGGGGTTTTTACTGCCTGAAGACTTCTATCAACTTCTACCTTATAATGAGTTCCGTTAACATCAATCTCAGCAATATTATCCTCAATATTCTGAATGTCAACATCGTAAACATTTCCATTTATTGTTAACTTGAATTTTTTCATTCTTTCTATAACTTTAGCGGTTTTAACAGGCCAATCGGGCCTGATTCAATTAATTAACGGGGTGGCCTGTTTAATCCATATATTTTAGAACTCCATGGAGAATAGGTTCTGGCAACTTTCTTTATTGTAAGTACCGCTTCTTCATGGTCATGATATTGTGATATATACAAATTAAGAGCCAAAGCAATTGCTGCACCTACCTCACCCGGAATTTCCTCTTCTTCAGCAGCAAGAATGGCTGTTTCCTTAACCGGTTTCCTGAAAAGCGTTTTCAGGTTAATGGCATAGATCTTCTTAGTATTCTTAAACACCAGATAGAGCAATACGAGGGCGGAAAACACAACTGACATAGCTATCATTGCCATTCCAAAACCGGTAGGATCCATCTTAACAAATTCATCACCGGCTGTTACAATTTCACCGGTAAAATTGTTTGCCCTGGGAGTAGTTTTATCAAGTACTACCCAGTTTTCTGAACCATCGAGTTCCCTGCCATACGATATGTCTGGTCTTTGAGGAGGATAGGTTATTTCATCGAGCAATGTCCTTCCATTGACATCATAAATTGCCAGGTAATTTGTATCCTCCAAACTGAAATTCAAATGAAGAATTCCTCTGGTAGGATGGCTATCAGCAAAGAAAACCAGATAGTTACGAGAAGGGATTTTTGTAATAGGATCACCTTTTGCAATACGATATTTGGTGGGATTTTTGGGGTCATTGGTCAGGTACATGCCTGCCATGTTCACACTATTATAGGCAGAATTGAAAATTTCAATCCAACTATTCCGCATGCCATAATCATCCACATAGTTTGAATCATTATGCACCAATATTTCATTAATTCGCAAGTCGAGACCACTCTGGGCTTTGGTCTGCAAGCTGCTTAAAACCAGTACAAAAATGATTAAAACGCCAGTTAATTTTAGTATTTGTTGTTTAATTGACATTGTTTATCTCTTTATAATGGAATATTTGAATGCTTCTTCGGTGGATTTACATCCTTTTTGGTTGCAAGAGTCTGAAAAGCCCTAATGATGCGGAAGCGGGTATTACGAGGTTCAATGACATCGTCAATATAACCATATTTAGCAGCGTCATAAGGATTTGCAAACTTATCCTTGTACTCTTGTTCACTTTGCAGAATGAAAGCTTCTCTCTCCTTGGGATCAGTGATTTCAGCAAGTTTCTTGCTCTGCAATACTTCTATGGCACCCTTTGGCCCCATTACAGCAATTTCAGCAGCCGGCCATGCAAAGTTCATATCGCCACGAAGATGCTTGGAACTCATAACGCAATAAGCACCTCCATAAGCTTTACGGAGAACCACGGTTACTTTAGGTACAGTAGCTTCGCCGTAAGCGTACAATAGTTTAGCACCGTGTATGATAATTCCGCCATATTCCTGAGCAGTACCCGGCAGGAAGCCTGGTACATCAACCAGTGTAAGGATTGGAATATTGAATGAATCACAGAACCTAACAAACCGTGCTGCCTTGCGTGATGCATTTATATCAAGAACACCTGCCAAATAACTTGGCTGATTAGCGACAATACCTACCGACATACCATTAAACCTTGCATAACCGGTTACAATATTTGGTGCATAATGACGCTGTATTTCCAAAAACTCACCATAGTCAACAATAGAGTGGATTACATCCTTCACATCATAAGGCTTATTTGGATTGTCAGGAATGATGAAATTAAGTGAATCATCAAGCCTGTCAATTGGATCAGAACAAGGAGCCAAAGGAGGATCTTCAAGGTTGTTTTGTGGGAGATAGCTGATAAGCTTTCTGATAAGAGAGATACCTTCTTGTTCGTCATCAGCCACAAAATGTGATATACCTGATTTTGAACCATGTACCATAGCACCACCCAGTTCCTCTTCGGTTACTACTTCTCCGGTTACTGTTTTAACAACCTTAGGACCTGTAACAAACATATTACTGGTTCCTTTACTCATAACAATAAAGTCAGTAAGAGCGGGAGAATACACTGCACCACCGGCACAAGGCCCAAATATGGCTGATATTTGAGGAATAACACCAGAGGCCAGAATATTACGTTCAAATATTTCGGCATAACCAGCCAGGCTATTCACCCCTTCCTGAATACGGGCACCCCCTGAATCATTGATACCAATAAGCGGCGCTCCAACTTTCATTGCCTGATCCATAACTTTGCATATTTTATTGGCAAAGGTTTCTGACAATGAACCGCCAAAAACGGTAAAATCCTGTGAGAACACGTATACAACGCGTCCATCAATAGTACCATGACCGGTTACAACACCATCTGACAGAAATACCTGCTTGTCGATACCAAAATTTGTTGAACGATGTGTTACAAACATATCGAATTCAGCAAAACTGCCCTCATCAAGCAATAGCTCAATTCTTTCACGGGCAGTAAGTTTACCTCTGGCGTGTTGTGAATCAATTCGTTTTTGACCACCACCAAGTTTTGCCAATTCTCTCTTGTCGAGAAGTTCTTTAATCTTATCCTCAAAAGCCATATTATAGTATTTTTATTGTTTTGACTTATCTTCACAAAATTCAGTTAACACTCCAAAAGTGGATTTGGGATGCAAAAATGCAATGTGCATTCCTTCAGCACCTTTTCTGGGTTGTTTGTCAATGAGTTGGACACCTTTAAGAGCGGTTTCTTCCAGTACCGATTCCAGATTTTCAACCGCAAAGGCAATATGATGAATGCCCTCGCCTTTCTTTTCTATGAATTTCCCTATTGGACCTTCAGGATCAGTTGACTCCAACAATTCAATTTTTGTCTGGCCAACCATAAAAAAGGCGGTTTTTACTTTTTGATCAGTTACTTCTTCAACAGCATAACATGTTAATCCCAATACGCTCTCATAATACTTGATACTTTCACTGAGATTCTTTACTGCTATGCCAATGTGTTCAATATGTGTAGGTTTCATCTTGAAATTTTTTGCAAAAGTAGGTAGTTATTTCCTAAACACGAAATGAAAAGCAACTTTTTAATTCAATAAAATCAAGGCTTTGAGTGTGAGAATAAGTACTCAATATTATATACCATAATTATTATATATAGACATCAGTATATATTAATGCCCATAGGCATTACAGGGTGCTTATCAGAGGGGCGAAGACATTACAATACCAAGCACATTTAGCCCTGCAGTCAAACTATTGCATAAAATAAGGTAAAAATAAAGGAGCCGACCCTGATAGGCTGACTCCTGAAATTCATTTAATTTTAATCTGATTTGGGCTTTCGCTAAAAACCTTTAATACGCTGAAATAGTATCAGTTATAATTCATTTTTGTCCTGGTTCAGCACTTAAGGGCTAATTGGAAACCATAAAAATTCAATTACCTGCCTTCTCTGCCAAATTCCATCAGGTAGGCTTTTATAAAATCATTCAAACCACCATCGAGCACTTCATTTGTATCAGAGGTTTCGTGGTTTGTTCTTAAATCCTTTACCAATTTATAAGGATGGAGTACATAGCTGCGGATTTGCGAACCCCACTCAATTTTTTTCTTTTTGCCTTCAATAGCAGCAATTGC
>CALCQV010000135.1 GCA_937894795.1 uncultured Bacteroidales bacterium | reverse complement strand
AGCACCAGATACTGCTCTCAATACCTGTCACATCGGCAGGTACATAGTTGAATTGAGCGTTACAGTTGAAGTCGCTTATGCCGGATGAAGAAACATTCCAGTATCTGGTTAGATATCCGGCAGAAGACGCCGGCACACCCGGCCATGCTTCACTTGCCAGATTAACACCGGCTAAACCCTCGGAAAATGTTCCTGAATCAAAATTGAGCCACACAGGTGCGTATACCGTAGCATTGGTTGTATCACCAACCGGGAACAAGTAATTGCCTGTAGTGGCCAATTCCCGTCTAAATTCACCCAAACCTGAGGCTACAACCATGGCTGCTGCTGATGGATTCCCTGAAATGGAAGCTGAATCTGAAAGGATCAGGTTGAAACCTCCCAGAAACAGCTTTCCTTCAGTTAATATGATTCCTCCATTAACGGTGATATCTGAAATAAGGCTTACTCCTTCGGCAATTGTATTATTGATCTCCAATTGTGAATAGTGCTGATCGCCAAAAGGTATTGCAATAGTTTGGGGCAATGTCCCATTGTATTCTACCGTATTCGGCTCAATTGAAACAAATGAAATCAATCCGATGCCTGAAGTATTGAGCATTCCTTCATTACCTGAAGGGAAAATACTGCCGCCAACAGTTAGTTTTGCTCCGGCCTCCTGCAGAAAATATGTTTCAGAACTACCACTGCCCAGCAAATTGCCGCCAATGGTTATTGTACCATAATTCTGACAGTAGCCTGATGAAGGGCCCAATAGCAGGTTTCCTGAAATATCAAAGGAGCCCTGATTGGTGATGGTTGAACCACTTCCTGTAGATGTGCCACCAGCCAGAAATACATCCCCATCTACAGTAATGGAGCTTTCAGGTACAATGTAGATTCCAACCATATATAGTGGATCAGTGATGATATCCCCGTTTACCGTAAGGTGAGTGTTGGATGTCCAGCATGCGATAAACTCCTTATTGCTCATGCCATTGTTGCCCGGAACAGAGTGCTGAATATTGGCATTAACCGTGAGATTACATCCTGGGGCCATTTTTATGCCATAGGCGGCTATCTCCATATTACAGTTAACTATTCCACTCCCGGTAATTTCCGTATCATAATCATTATACATGATAAGATTTCCGGTTCCATTATGAATTCCGTTATTGGAATATACAGGGTTCCCAACAAAAGTGTTGACTATTTTTAAACTGTACGTTGAATTATCTAATATGGCGCCTTCCTGAATGGTAATATTATATACCATGACCTGTCCAAAAGAGGCAGCAGCCTCATCAAGAGTAACCGTATGGCCTGTTGCGATTATAATATTATCCATTGGTGCAGGGGCAGTGCCACCTATCCATGTGGTGCCTTCAGAGTAAGGGCCTGATTGGGCAGATGTGACAGTGGCACCATAAAGTACATTCAACAAACTGATTATTATAACTATTATACCTGTAATCCAGACTTTAATAGTAGCATACATTAAGATTCTGTTATGATTTTCCATACTTCAAAATTTAGCAATACATTTTTAAATTCTGCAGGACTTAGTTAAATCAATAAGGCTAAAAACAAATGCATTATTTTTTAATGATGGTTCTGACAAAAGAATCAGAGGTAGTTACTACCTTCAGGAAATAACTGCCTGCAGGCAGGTCAGAGAGTGACAAAGTGATCTTGTCCGACGGATTCAGCGCATTATATCTCAATGCCTCAATACCCAATGAGTTGAAAAGGTAAATCTCCTTCACCTCATTATTGCCTGACATGAAAATGTTTAGTAAATCACCGGCAGGATTTGGATATATTGACATTGTGCTGCCATTTTCAGCCATACCCGTACAAAGGTTGACCGTTACCTGATTGGATGCGTTAGCCGCACAACCGTTATTGTCCACATAGGTATATATCAATTCATGACTGCCATCACCGGCAATGGAAGGATTGAAAAAATAACTATCGGTGGAGTTATTGGTAACGCCACTGCCTGAATATACCCCACCATCAGGTGAAGCACCCGTGAGTTCAATGGCTGAAGCATTGATGCAAAGGGTGTCAGGATTTAGTTCTGCCCAGGTAACCACCGGCAGGCTGTTTACAACTGCTGTAATTTTATTTGACTCCACAGGATTCTGTAGTGCACATTCAATGCTGGAAGTCAGAATAAGGCTTATAACATCACCATCAGTAGGGGAATAGCTAAATGAAGAAGAATTTTCACCTGCTACAATGTCATTCACCTGCCAAGAGTAAACCGGCTGATCTCCTTCATTGGAAACGGCTGATGAGAACTCCATAACATCTCCTTCACAGATGTTATTATGATTTTCAATAATAAATGCAGTTACATCAACCGAAGAGAGCGGATTGACCATAATGTATTGTGAAGGGCCTGTTCCAAATCCGTTTGATGGTGTTACAAGTATAAGACCACCCGCACTACCGGTAATAACATTAATAGAGCCTGTTCCATTTCCTGATTCAATGATCCAGCCGGCAGGAACCTGCCAGGAATATGTTACACCGGGTATAGCATCAGTGCTGTAAGTTGCTTCCTGACCGGAACATGGATTTAAAGCACCTGCAATGGTATCAGGAAGTATTGGAGGACTAAAATCAGATAAAGCACGTTTCCACACTGATGAACCATTGGTCCCCGCAAACAGGTTGTTATTTAACACAATCATGTTGGAAACAATGGCAGTTGCCGGAAGTCCGTCTTCAATTTCAATCCAGTTATTGCCATCATCAACTGAACAGTAAATTGAACTCTGTTGTGTGGATGTGGTGACGATAAATATATGTGAATCATGGACAGCGAATGAGAGAGAATTGATATCTGCCAGGCCCTGTGAAATGTTTGACCATGTAACTCCCTGGTTGCCTGACATGAAAATACGAGGCACTTCAACCCACTCATTGTTTACCATCTCTAGGTTAGTACCTGTGGCATACAATTTATTTCCGTTAGTGAAAAGTTTCCTCACCAGAAATGTGCTCACCTCATTCCAGTTCTCACCTTTATCAGTCGATCTATAGATGCCTCTTCTGCCACCACCGCCATACAATCCGCAGATGAATACAGAATCGGTTGAAATAAAGCTTGCTCCGCTAAAAATATGGAAATTCAAATCGGGGAAGTTTCCCTGATTCCAAGTGTTGCCTTGATCCGTTGAGTAGAACAATCCTACGGAAGTAGTTAGTATTAAGGTTGAGTCGAGTTCGGTTATTTCAACATAATTTGTATTTGCCGGGTCAGGGATTCCATTGGATATGTTTATCCAGTGTTGTCCTCCATCCAATGAACGCCACACTCCGGGGTTTGAATTAGAAATGGAAAACCAGTAATCACCTGATTCTATCCAACGTGGTCCGTTAAAACTTGCCACTGCTGTACCGGGTGAATAGGTATTTGAAAACTGCCATGTTTCACCATTGTCAAGTGAGGCCCTGTCCCAGACAAATAATGCTGAAGATGTGCCATACATAGCATCCAGGTTCCAGGAGTTAACAGGTAACCCGTTGTTCACGGTAATCCATGAACTGCCATCATCTGCCGAGCGGAATACTCCGCCAGTTGCGGAACCCCAGAACAGGTAGTTATCCTTAACGATAAAGCCCGGATTTGCAGAACTGAAACCACGGAGTCCTATTCCTGAGAAAGTCCATTTATTTCCGTTGTCGGCGGTTCTATAAATGCCACCTTGTGTTGAAGTCAATATATCATTACCCAAAATGAGTATGTCACTCATCATACCATAGTTGTCCATTCCATTATTGCACTCACTCCAGGTGGCACCCTCATTTTGTGACCTTATCATTCCCGTACCTACCAAAGTGCCGGCCAATACTGTTTGTCCAACTCCTGAGATTGTTGTAAACTGGCCATAATTCATTGTTTCAAGATTTGTAAACGACCAGTTTTCTCCCATGTCCGTTGACTTCCAGATGCCCTGACTTTCACCTGTTCCGGCATAAAGAGTGTTGCCAACAAAACCCAGGGCTGTAATGGTGGGATAGAAGCCGGGCAGCCAGTTCCCCTCC
>CALCQV010000134.1 GCA_937894795.1 uncultured Bacteroidales bacterium | reverse complement strand
AATTCCTCTGCCAAGTAATTTCATGGCAGATGATTTGCAGTCGAATACATAACTTAAATCAGGTTTCCGAATATCCTGATCACGGGTCTGAAGTATGTAGAGGTCATCAGGGTTGTCACTTTCAAAGGTGAACTCAATTTCCTGGTGACTGAAGCCATGTTGTTCAGTCAATGATTCGGTAATGCTCTGTATCTTTTTATAGATACCGGGGAAGGCACTTTGCAGTGAAAAAGCTTTCTCGTCGAACGACTTTTTGCGCTGTCGTTCAGTAACAGGCATAGGGTTAACCAAACCTGCCACAATATCCTCACCCTGACTGCAAAGCGTAAAATCACCATATATGTGTATGCCGGGTTTCTCAACATCAGGGGCGTGTGTAAAGAGCACCCCGGTACCTGATGTTCGGTGCAGATTACCTAGCACCATCTTTTGAACTATAACGGCAGTGCCCCATTCATCAGCAATTTGAAGATAATCGCGGTATACCTCCGCCCTCTCGCTATACCATGATTCAAAAACATTGAATATAACCTGCTTCAGTTGATCATAGGGTTCGTCCTTAAAATGTATATTATGGCTAAGAAGAATGTCTCTGTAAGCAAAGGCCATTTCCCTCATTTGAGCAGGGGCAAAATCAATCTTCTGATTCACACCGTAAGTAGTCTTGAAGTCTATCATCACCTGATCAAATTCATCACGTGATACGCCAAAGGCCATACCCCAGCTCTGCAGGAACCTTCTATAGCAATCCCATGAGGTCCATCCAAAATTATATTGTTTGCTCAGTGATTCAACTATCTGATCATTCAATCCCACATTCAGATAGGTATTCATGGCCCCGGGCATTGAAATGGCAGTTCCTGATCGCACTGATAATAGAAGGGGGTTGTTTGGATTCCCAAATTGCTGTCCGGTTATCTTTTCCAGATTTGCAATCTGTCGCCTGATCATCAAATCAAACTCCTTCTCCATAAAGGGATTCTGCAAAATGGCATTCCTCCTCCTAAAAACCTCGGTTGTGAATACAAATCCCGGTGGTATAGGATATCCTAACAGCAATAGTTTCTTGAGAAAATAAGCCTTTGAGCCAAGGAATATCTGATTGTCAATTTCAGGAGTCTCCCTGTATAGCGGTGAAACAACCAAATCAGTATTATACGACATGATACTGTACAAAGTCTCTTCAGGATAGTTGTCAACCATCTGCCTGAAAGTTCCCAATATGCGAACCAGGAAGTTATCCAACGCTTGCACCAGAAAAGCTGAAGAGAGCATTTCACGGTAAAACTGCTCAGATTTCCGTACCTGGAATTGCTTGCCTGCGGCACCATCATTTTTTAATTCCTGTGGATATAACTGAGGTATAACTGCCTTCAACTGGCGGTCATATACCCTGATGAAGTACTTGTTGATAATCTCCCTTACACTGGAAAGCATGAACTGCAGTATGTTGATATACTGCCCAACAGAGAAACTGGCAGAGTTCAGGCTATAGCGGAACATCTTAAGGTTTGAGTTGAAACCCTGGTCGCTAATACCATCAAGCTCCAATCCCTGCCTGAAAAGTTCAAATACTACATGTATTCTCCTGAGTGTTTTTGCAGTAATATAATCAAGATTTATGCTGCTGATCAATTGCTCCATCAGATGTACGGCTACCTTCTCAAACCTGAAGGCTAGGCCTAATGCTTCAAATTTTGGCTCCCGGTATTTACCATACATACTTGGAATCCCAATTGCAATGTGACGCTTATGGTATATATCTTCCCATCCTTCCGTCTTTTCAGGATCCATGATTACCATATTCAAACGACGCATGAAAATATATACCTGACGGAGTGCGCGATCGGCATTACCCTTTTCAAGCATACTGAGTAACAGGTCGATCTCACTAACTGAAAAGAAATTAAACTTCCGCATCAACAAGCCGAGATTCACTGTGTTAAAGGAGTATTTTTCCTTCAGCAGTTGGAGCAGCCTGAATATATAAAACAGTCGTTGCTTATTCAGCTGGTCGTCAATGGTTAATGCGTCTATCTCTTTCTTTATCTTTTCAGAAGGCAAATCCATCAATGAGTCAGGCATGTAATTGTTTACCGTGCACAAGGCATGCATCATCTCATTTATAGGCTTGAACCACCTTGAGTCAGCCAGCATAGATGTTTTAACATCCTGAGGTAACAACTTGAATAATTGAGTGGTATCCCCATCATACCAGTACTGGATTATATTGCGTGTCAGATGAATATGCGTATTGTTGCTCTCTGTATGAACCTGTTTGCGCAGAAAATGTATCAGGCGGTCGTTACGATGTGATAATTCATCCATAGCAGTAGTAACTTCCCGCAATTCACCCTCCGCCCCTATTTCATTGAAATACACAGGGAATAGCCGTGCAAGTTGCTTGATCTGTTTGAATATGGGTTTGATATCAGAGTTAAGCAGTGCAGTAACATCCCTTTGGAACAGGTCAGTATCAGAAACGAAAACTCCCCCAAGCCGCAGATGGATAATAAGTGCTGATAGCAATTCTCTGAAGGCTGTGGGTGAATACTCAATGAGTTCCATCCAAACTCTTATGTTCTTTATGTGATATTCATTCACATTCAGCTGCCAATCCTGACTTACATAAACAATTCCGGGGCCAATGAAACCATGTCGAATAAGCAGTTTCTCAAAGTGTGATATATGATTCTGATTCTCAGTTCTGAATATTTCCTTACCGAGTGTTAGTATGCTATCGAGTACCGTACCAGAGTTAGTGGTTTTAAGATCATTGAATAATTTGAAGATATTGTCAAGAAAGCCAAATACCTCCTCGCTTGTAAGCTCATTCTTGATATTTCGAAGCAGTGAATTAAAATCACGCATCAGAACTTCCTTCTCATTGAGCATTCCTTCAAGATGAAGCAAATAAAGCAAGTAATAGAATTTTTCGTGAAATCGGCTGAATGAATGGTGCAGCTGCCTTAGGTGGAATGAAACATCATTAAATGAAGGTA
>CALCQV010000133.1 GCA_937894795.1 uncultured Bacteroidales bacterium | reverse complement strand
TGAGAATGGTATTTTGTGTGCACATTTCGGACATTGTAAACAATTTGCTATTATCGAAGTGGAAGATGATAAAATAACAAGTGTCAGGCATTTGACACCACCTGAACATGTTCCCGGACTTTATCCCAGATGGATAGCTGAATTTGGAGTTACTGATGTTATTGCCGGAGGAATGGGGCAACATGCTATTGATTTGTTTAATGAGCAGAACATCAATGCTTTCACTGGTGCGCCTATAGCTTCGGTTAATGTACTGGTGAATGATTTCACAACAGGAAAGTTGTCCCTTAGTGCAAATTATTGTGATCATGATGAACATACACATTCAGGTTGTACACATTAAATAATGCAAATTATATAATCACATAAAAACATATAGCTATGCCACATTTAGATGGAACAGGCCCGGGAGGCAGAGGTTCTGCTGAAGGCCGTAGATTGGGAAATTGTACAGACGCTGAGACAGATGACAAACTTTCAAAGCTTGGTAGAGGAAAGGGCTTGAAACGTAGATCATCTGGTTATGGACCCGGAAGGGGTAAACGATTCCGAAGTGGAGAGAGTAATGCCTAATTTAAAAGTTGCTATTGCAAGCGGAAAAGGAGGCACGGGCAAAACACTGATTTCAACAAACCTCTTTCATGTACTTCAGCTTTATGGTTATGATTCTACATTGGTTGACTGCGATGCAGAAGAACCGAATGATATGATTTTTTTTAATCGTGACCTAAAGAAGAGTATTAAAATTGGTCATCATGTGCCAGTTATTGATACTGATAAATGTGTGTTTTGTGGGAAATGCCGGGAGTATTGCAGTTATAATGCCATTTTTATTATTCCGCATGCAGGAATAATAAAGGTAATTGAAGACCAATGCCATAGTTGTGGTGCATGTATTGTTGCCTGTGAAAGTGGAGCAATCAAGGAGAAGGAGATAGAACTTGGTGAAGTTCATGTATATACTACACCAAGTAAAATAATAGAATCAATGATGAGACCCGGTATAGCATCTCCTGTCAAAATTATTAAAACGGCGGTGAAGGAAGCAGGCTCGCATGGAATAATTATTTTGGATTCGCCACCAGGTACTTCTTGCCCTTTCATCCACACAGTTATGAATGCTGATCATGTAGTTCTAGTAACTGAACCTACCCCATTTGGATTAAGTGATTTAAAGCAATCGGTTGAAACACTCAAAACTATGAATAAGTCTTGTAGTGTTATCCTAAATCGGGTAGGAATAGGGAATAATGAGGTATATAAATACCTTGAGGATGAAAATATCCCTATTGTAATGGAAATACCTTTCGACAGAGTTATTGCCGGATATTACACCAATGGAGAACTAGTAGTGAATCACTCACCTGAAATTAGGGATCAATTTCTTGCAATGATCAAATCTATTATTGAGAAATATGGAAATAGCAATTATTAGCGGTAAAGGTGGAACGGGTAAAAGTTGTGTAAGTGCCGCTTTGGCTACATTATCCAATAAGGTTGTGCTGGCTGATTGTGATGTTGATGCGGCAAATATGTATTTGATCTTTCACCCTCTTATTAGTGAAGAGAAAATCTACATTGGTAGTCGCAAAGCTATAATTGATTACAACAAATGTAGTAGTTGCGGACTCTGTATGGATTATTGTCGCTTCGATGCAATCTCAAAGATATCAGGTGAAATTGTCATCTCAGAATTATTGTGTGATGGATGCGAACTATGCTCTCGTATTTGTCATGAAGAAGCTATATTAATGGCTAACAACCAGAATAGCAGGTTGTACGCCGGTGATTTCAGAAATGGGAAAATGGTTTATGGGCGTCTAGCCCCCGGAGAAGAAACTTCAGGTAAACTTATTAACCTGGTAAGAGAAAAAGCAAAGCAAGCAGCCTTATCAAATGGAATTGAAACAATCATAATTGATGGACCACCAGGCATTGGCTGTCCAGTGATTTCAACTATTAGCGGAATCGATCATATTATTATAGTAACAGAGCCTTCAAAGTCAGCACTTGATGACTTAAAAAGAGCACTACAAGTAGTCTCCGTTACAGGAATCGCTAGTAGTGTTATCATAAACAAATATGACCTGAACATTAAAATGTCACGCCAGATTGAAGAATATTGTCAAAACCATGATGTGCAGATTGTCGCCCATTTGCCATATGATAATCGTGTTGTGGATGCAATGGTTAGCTGTATGAGTATGACAGAGTATGCACCGGAAACTGATTTTTCCAAAAGCATACAAATGGTTTTTAATAGAATATTATATGGAAATAAGAAGAGGATATATCCAACTATATGCTGGTAATGGCAAAGGGAAAACAACAGCTGCTATAGGACTATCAATTCGGGCTGCAGGAGCTGGATTAAAAGTATTCATAGCACAATTCGTGAAAGGGTTGCATTATTCAGAACTTGATATTTTAAAGAAAGTGCCACTAATTGAGGTTAAACAATATGGACGAGATTGTTTTATAAAACACCGGCCTGATGAAAATAACATTATAGCAGCTCGCCATGGACTGAAAGAAGTTACCGACATTATTTTTGAAAATAAGACTGATGTATTAATTCTTGATGAGGTTTGTGTGGCTTTGCATTATCATTTATTCGAGATGTATGAATTGAAAAGGTTACTGGATAGAAAACCTGAATCAATGGAAATAATCCTGACTGGCAGGTATGCTCCTGAGGAACTTAGCACAATGTGTGATTTGATAACTGACATGACTGAGGTAAAGCATTACTATAAAAATGGTGTACAAGCCAGAGAAGGAATTGAGTATTAAACTGAAATGAGATACTGATAACTAATAATTCTAAAAACTAATAAGATGAATACGAATGGTAAAGAATTCAACACAAAACTGATTCACGCTGGAGCATTTGATGATGAATATGGAAGTGCAACTGTGCCTATCTATCAAACCTCGACTTTCAAATTTAGCAGTGCACAAAACGGAGCAGATTGTTTTTCAGGAAAGAGTGACGGGTATATATATACTCGTATAGCTAATCCAACTATTAGGGCCTTTGAAAAGAACATTGCAGAGCTGGAGAATGGATATGATGGTATTGCAACAAGCTCAGGTATGGGAGCTATAAGCAGCGTTTATATGGCTTTATTAGGTGCCGGTAGCCATATAATTAGTTCTGATGCAGTGTATGGACCAGCAAGGGGAGTTCTTGAACAGGATTTTTCCCGGTTTACTGTCGAAGCTTCTTTTGTTAATACTTCAAATTTCGATTCAATTAGAGAAGCATTAAGACCAAATACCAAAGTGTTATATATTGAAACTCCTGCTAATCCAACAATGGGTATCACTGATGTAAGAGCCTGTGCAAAGTTTGCTAAAGCTAATAATCTTATACTTGTTGTTGATAATACATTTTGCTCACCATATTTGCAAAAGCCACTCGACCTGGGAGCTGACGTAGTGCTTCACTCTGTTACTAAGTTTATTAATGGTCATGCTGATCTGGTTGGGGGCATTATAGTTGCCAAAGATCCTGGTATATATAAGAAAATCAGACATTCAATGGTATATATGGGATGTAACATGGATCCTACACAAGCGTTTATGGCTTTAAGAGGAGTTAAAACATTGGCTGTCAGAGTTGATCGGGCTCAAATGAATGCTATCCAGGTAGCACGTTTTCTGGAAGCTCACCCTAAAGTTGCATGGATCAAGTATCCCGGATTGGAATCTCATCCACAATATGAACTTGCTAAAACGCAAATGAGTGGGTTTGGCTCTATGATGAGCTTTGGATTAAAGGGTGGGTATGAACCTGGTCGTAAGTTAATGGATCACGTTCATCTCGCATTACTCGCAGTCTCACTGGGAGGTGTGGAAACCCTCATTCAGCATCCTGCATCAATGACACATGCTGCGGTGAGTTATGAAGACAAGCTGGTAGCCGGAATAACGGATGATCTTATCAGACTTTCAGTTGGGATTGAAGATGTCAATGATATTATCAATGATTTAAAACAAGCTTTAGAAACCATTAAATAAATAAATAATGAGAGCAACAGACGTTTTAGTAATTGGCGGAAGTGCTGCTGGTATGGTAGTAGCATTGACCGGTAAAGCTAATTGGCATGATAAAGAATTTACTCTGGTTAAAAAACAAAAGGATGTAATGGTGCCATGTGGAATTCCGTATGTTTTTGGTACACTTGAGTCTAGTGATAAGAACATTATGCCGGTAGATTCTATGATGGTGAAGAACAATATAGCTACCATTGTTGATGAGGTTTTAGAAATTAATACCAGAGAAAAGATTGCATCTTTAGCTTCGGGTGAAAAAATTAAATTTCACAAACTGGTATTAGCAACCGGTTCTAATCCAATAAAACCTCAATGGTTGAAAGGATCTCATCTTGAGAATGTATTTGTAATACCAAAAGATAAGATTTATCTGGATGAAATGATAAGTCAACTGGGTAAGATGAAGAACATTGCTGTAGTTGGAGGTGGTTTCATTGGAGTTGAATTTTCTGATGAGCTTGTTAAAAGGGGGTATAATGCAACACTTATTGAGAAGGAACCGAATATTTTACCTCAAGCTTTTGATGTTGAAATTTCCGATAAAATAAGTGAACTTCTCAATTCACGTGGTATCAATGTAATAACCGGCATCGGAATTAAAAAAGTGGTAGGAGTAGATAAAGTGCAGGCTGTTGAACTTGAAGATGACAGGGTTCTGAATATGGATGCTGTAGTGCTTGCTATTGGGTATAGACCTGATACTAGCTTGGCAGAAAAGGCAGGAATCTATATTGACGAGGACAAGTTTATTGCTGTAGATGAATATATGCGTACGCATACACAGGATGTATTTGCTGTAGGTGATTGTGCTCAGAAACGTGATTTTATTACACGGAAGAGAGTTCCAACTATGCTGGCTTCTACTGCATGTGCGGAAGCAAGAATTGCAGGTATGAATCTTTTTAATTTACATGTAGTAAAGACATTCAGTGGTACTATTGCAATTTATTCAACAGCAATTGGCGACACAGGATTCGGAACAGCGGGAATTACAGAGAGCAGAGCAGCTCAGGAGGGGATTTCAACTGTATCAGGAATCTTTGAAGGAGTAAACAGGCATCCGGCAAGTTTACCAGGTACACACAAGCAAATAGTTAAACTCATTGCTGCTAAATACTCTGGTGTTATTATAGGTGGAGAAGTACTTGGAGGGAGTGAGGCCGGTGAACTTACCAATGTAATAGGTTTAGCAATTCAAAACCGGATGTCAGTAAATTCTCTTCTGATAATGCAAATAGGCACTCATCCTTACCTGACAGCTTCACCTGCAGCCTATCCTTTGATCAAAGCTGCCGAATCAATTTCAATTAAACTCAATAACAAATTTTAATAATGGAAAACCTAACATTCATTCATTATCAGGATTCAAGTTGATTAATTCATTGACGCTAAATGCATCACACCCTTTACAATGGGTATGATTTTCAAGGCCTTCAATTAACTTATGACATTTTCGGCATTTGTACCACTGTTTATTGAATTTAATATTGCCACCTTCAATCTCAATTGCTTTGCATTCTACAAAAGCAATTGCTATTTTTTTTAATGCACTATTATATATCCGGGTAAAAGTTGGCCGTGATATACCCATTTTTTCTGCTGCTAAATCCTGCGGCATCTCTTGATAATTCACTAAATTTATGCTTTCATACTCATCATATTGAAACATTACCGTTTCAAGAGAAGATAATGACATTCCAAATGGCTTGAACCCTGCCATTTGGGGAGGTTTAAGTATCTTTCTGCTTCTAACTGGTCTGGCCATAAGTTTTTCGGGCAAAACTCTTTTTGATATCAGGCAAAATTAAATAAATAAAGAATAGACCTGACACAATCAATAAAGCCTTGCTTATGAAACAGAAGGGCCCACAGAAAAAGTCATTCCCACAACCCATTGCTCCTGAAATGCAACCAAGTAGAGTCAATAGAACAAAATCTGCGAAAGCTATTACTGGTAATACCAAGAATACTTTCATTATAAGTGCACTTTTCATGGTGTTAAGTTTTTACAAAGATAATGAACGTACGTTCATAATGCAAATAAAAACTCTATTATTTTGAAGTCACTTAACTGCTTTATATACAGGATTTTTGTGGCGTAAAATTTCAAAATGGAAACTATCTCATTTAATGTGTCAAACTTCCTTTATTAGTTCTAGCCTCATGACGACTACTTTGCTATAGCTAATAGTTTTACAAAGGTACCTATTTGACACTCGGCTGTAGTTTGAAGAAATTATAAACTTTAATTGCTACCGATCTAAAATTATAGTAGCCCCTCAGTAACCCATATTTGTATTAAAATCTCAGGAAGGCATAATTCAATATTTTGCCAGTTGTATAAATAATACTGTTTCTCCTTATTTTTCTGCGTTCTGTAATAATATTTACTGAGACGATCTGGAGAAATGTTGTCTTCAATTAGGCATTGGAAGTCATTTGAAGCTGAATATTTCGCTTTCTTACTATCCACCATGCGGCACCAACTGAAAGCAATACTGCCAAACCGGTTCCATACCACCAAACAGGCTTGCCTATAAAGATACGGCTCAGGCTTTCTTTATCTTTCTTCCTTACACTGCTGGATTTAAGTATTGCCTGATTATCACCATTAAGTTCTTGATTAACGCTCCTTTCGTCAAGAAAGACAATATGTCCATTCTCTGTTGACGTTGTTTTTGATTTTGCCATGACATTTTCTTTCTTTAATGATTAACTTAAATAGCCTGAAATATTTAGTTATACTCAACACTACCCATGATATACACAATAATATAACACGAAATAGGGTGGTATTGTTAGTGGACTTGAAACAGGTAGTGAGCGATAATCAATTTGATGAGAAGATATTTATTTGAATCTTGAACCTTATATAATTCAGGCCCTATATGGCTATACCCCGGTATTTTTCATATATTTGAAATAGCGGTTTACAGATTGGTTATTGGTTAAATAATGAAATCAAGGCCGTTGATTAGTCATATTTCAATAATAACATCATTCAATTATGTATATTACTGTTTATCACATTGCAGATATGGACTGTCCTTCAGAGGAAAGTATGATTAAAATGCAATTGGCAGGGCTAGATTCTATAAAAAGGCTCGACTTTGATCTTAACAAGCGAGAACTTACTGTTATTCATACAATTGAAGATCCAGAGATTGAGAAGCGTCTCAGTTCTTTAAATCTTGGTGCTCAGCTCATTAATATAAAGCAAACCGATGATGAACAACACCTGATACATGAAGTAGATGATCCAAAAGGTCAATCAAGGATTTTGTGGTTGGTGCTTGCCATTAATCTTGTTTTCTTTTTCATAGAAATATTGGCAGGCATTTTTGCCGGCTCAATGGGACTGATTGCCGATTCACTTGATATGTTGGCTGATGCACTTGTATATGGGCTTAGCTTGTGGGCTATTGGAAAAGTCAATCAAAAGAAGAAAATGGTTGCCACTTTAAGTGGATATTTGCAGATGTTCCTTGCATCAATAGGCATTATCGAAGTTGTGCGTCGATTTATTGGTTATGAACAGATTCCTCATTACCAAACAATGATAATTATTTCATTTCTGGCATTAATTGCTAATTCGTTGTGCCTATATCTGCTTCAAAGGTCGAAAAGTGAGGAAGCACACATGAAAGCCAGTATGATATTTACTTCGAATGATGTTATTATAAATGCTGGAGTAATCATTGCAGGAGTATTGGTATTGCTAACACAATCCAAATATCCGGATCTTGTGATAGGTTCCATCGTGTTTATTGTAGTTGTTAAAGGAGCACTGCGCATTCTAAAACTCGGGAAATAGTGCATGTTATCGGGCTTACTATGGCAGCCATAAAAGATATAGCACTTATATTTGACACAATGAAGAAACTAATAAGCATCCAACTTGCGCTTTTTTAGTCTGGTTATAGTGTTAGCAGTATCAGCTCAAGAACCTACAACTGCGACCAAGAAACCGATAAGCCGGAACTCCATTAACCCACGGCTTATCATACATACCGATGACATGGGCAGCTGTCAATCAGCATATTCATTGACCACCACAGTATTGACAACTCAGAGATGCTGATATTTCATCATAAGCGATATGAGAAGGAGGCTTCCGACTGTCTATTACTCACACGTTTGTCTCAAACAGGGAAAAACGTACCATTAAAGTACGAAACATTGAAATGGTTAGGTATAAGGTTCTGATGGATGAGTAATGAAATGCAACCTCAATCATTGATTTTTTAACTTACTTTGGTACAAATGGCCTTGGAATGATGTAACTTTATAAAGTTATTTGTCAAACATGTTATCAATCAGGAGGTTAATATCATGAAAGTTACAGCGTTTGTAGGCAGTGCCCATAGAAAGCACACTTACCATGCAGCCGAATTATTTCTCCAAAATTTAGAATCTTTAGGAGATATTCAAACTGAACTAGTAGTCCTGAGCGATTATGATCTCTTACATTGTAGAGGTTGCAGGTTGTGTCTGGACCAAGGAGAAGAATTGTGCCCTTTGAAGGACGACAGGGATTTGTTGTTCGATAAGATTAGAAGCTCTGATGGAGTTGTTTTTGCTTCTCCCAATTATTCTTTTCAGGTCTCAGGAATAATGAAAGTTTTCTTCGATAGGTTTGGTTATATGTTTCATCGGCCTCCGTTTTTTGGTAAATCATTTACAAGTATAGTCACGGAAGGCATATATGGTGGCAAGAAGATTCTTAAATACATCAATTTCTTCGGATATGGTTTGGGATTTAACACGGTTAAGGGATCATGTATAACTACCGTTGAACCGATCTCTGCAGATCGAGAAAAAGAGAATGCCGCTATTATTGAAAAACATGCCAACAAATTTTATTCTCTGTTAAACAAGAATCAATATCCATCACCTTCCCTGTTTAGCCTGATGATGTTCAGAATGGCCAGATCAAGTATGAAAATAATGCTCAGTGACGATTCACCTGATTACCATTATTATAATGGGAATGGGTGGTTTAAGTCAGATTACTACTATCCTGTTAATCTAAATCCCTTTCAACGAGCAGCCGGGAAGTTGTTCGATAAGCGGGTGGCCTATATTGCAAAAACAAAGGGTAAAGTTGGATTTATCTAAATAGCATGAAAAGTCTTCCTGATATGTATTTCAGATGAACGAAATTCTTGATTCAGACTAAGCGATACGAATTCATATCGTTAAGGAAACAGGTGCAAGTAAGTATTATTTACGCTTCGGCAGGCTGATCTTCATCATGTTCATTAAGATCTTCCAACAATGAAGCTGTTTTGACGGCAGGCAGTTCCTGAACGTTTTTTAATTTCCTTTCAATGGCTCTTGATCTGATACCTGCCTGGTCAATAACATTAGTTGCTTCCTGAAGCTTCTTTTTAGTCTTGTCGAGAATGCCTCCAAAGTGACCGAATTCTGTTTTAACGGCTCCTAAAATTTCCCATACTTCACTTGATCTTTGTTCTATTGCCAAAGTCCTGAAGCCCATTTGCAAACTGCTTAAAAATGCTACGAGGTTTGTTGGACCAACAACCGTAATCTTATAGTCGCGCTGCAATGTTTCAAACAGCCCTGTTTTACGCAATATCTCGGCGTATAATCCTTCAGTAGGAACAAACATAATAGCAAAATCGGTAGTAAGTGGGGGATTAATATACTTGTCGCGTATATCAGCAGCATTCTTTTTAATGGAATTTTCAAACTGCCGGTTTATGGTTTCCAACTCTCTGCTACTGATATTTATAGTGTTTTCATAGGCATCCAACAGTCGCTGGTAATCTTCGTTTGGGAATTTGGAATCAATTGGGAGCAGCAGGTGCTTATCTTCAGTATTTCTACCGGGGAGTTTGATTGCAAACTCAATCCGCTCACTACTTCCTTGTTTTGTAACAACATTCTGTTCGTATTGTCCAGGTGCAAGAATTTGCGATAGAATAGAACCAAGCTGTATTTCCCCCAGGTTCCCCCTTGTTTTTACATTGGTGAGCACTTTTTTCAGATCACCAACGCCTGAAGCCAAAGATTGCATCTCACCCAGGCCTTTGTGTACCTGTTCAAGTCGCTCGCTAATGATACGAAATGACTCTGAAAAGCGCTTTTCAACTGTTTCCTGCAGCTTCTCATCAACTATCTTTCTCATTTCATCAAGTTTTTTATTGTTCTCCTCTTGAATGATGAGTAATTTCTTTTCAACAGTATCCCTGATATCTTTCAGCTTATCACCCGATTCCCTGCCTGACTGCTCCAATTGGGCGGCGAGAGCAGTGCTCAGTACTCTGAATGAATTGTTTAACTCTTCTCTTGTTTCTTTAAATGCCGATTGGTTTTCCTGTCGGTTACTCCTGAACTCCTCACGTAGCGTGGGATCTAATTTATCTAGTGTGGCAACCATCCAGGCTGTATCATTCAGCATTTTCGATAAATCAGAGCCCAGTTTTATCAATTGGATATTTATTTCACCGGTTTCAGGTCTTTTTGTGTTTAAAAGTGTAATTATCAATATAATAACCAATAGTATAATTACCGTAGCCAATAAAACATGTGTTGTCATTTCAATAATTAAATTTTATTGTCATCCATATCCTCTCAATCATTACAATAAACCACAATATTGTTGTTATGTTGATTCTTTACCTAACTCGGCGTCTGCCCTCAATAAGTACTTCCTCAATATCCAGATCCAGTTCTGATTGAAATTTTTCGAGAAATGTAAGATTTATACGCTTGTCTGACTTAAATAATTCGTCGAAGTGCCTCAATGACATCCGGTTTCTTGTAATCTTCTTTACTCTTGTCGCTGTAGTATTCATTTTTTACCTCCTTCAAAGTTTAACTTTTCACTCAAAGGCATCCCTGCCTCTATCTGAAGCAAAAATATAATCTACCTGCGACAAAAAGTGACGCTGTGATTACTCTTTATAATTGATTTTTATCAGTAGGCAACTTTTTTGGTTACTTTTGTTTCATGACAAATACATCAAGAATATATTTGAAGAAAGGAAGGGATGAGTCATTAAGGAGATATCATCCATGGATATTCTCAGGAGCTATTGACCGGGTAGAAGGTAATATTGTTGACGGCGATAGAGTTGATGTTTTTGATTATGGTAAAAATTACCTGGCAACAGGGTTTGCATCAACCGGTTCAATTGCTGTTAAAGTTTTCTGGTTTGGCCCTTCGAAGCCCGCTGAAGACATCTGGTATTATAAGCTTCTTCAAGCATACAAACATCGCAACAATCTGTTACTGACGAGTGATCATGATAGCAACGCATACAGGTTGGTTTTCAGTGAAGCTGACGGTTTGCCCGGTTTGGTGATTGATTATTATAATGGGGTCGCGGTAATTCAGGCCCATAGTATGGGGATGTATCTGGTTAAGCAAGAAATATGTGATGCACTGGTACGAGTGTATGGAAACAAATTGGTGGCGGTATATGACAAAAGCAAGGAAGCACTGTCGAAATCGGGAATTCATGAAGGCGATGATTCCTTTTTATATGGAAGTTCAACAGAGTTAATTATCAAGGAAAACGGTCATAACTTTCAAATTGATTTTATTGAAGGGCAAAAAACCGGGTTTTTCCTTGACCAACGTGATAACCGTGCACTACTTGGCCATTACTCCAAAGGAATGAAAGTGCTGAACACCTTCTGTTATACCGGTGGGTTTTCTATATATGCTCTGGCAGCAGGAGCCACACATGTAACATCATTAGATGCTTCCAAAAGGGCTATTGATGCTGTTCAAAAGAATTTGTTGTTAAATAAGGGATATAAGGGCACGCACGAGAGTATTGTTGCTGATGCTAAAACATGGTTGCCAAGCATGGAAACCGATTATGATATTATTGTTTTAGATCCACCTGCTTTTGCTAAAAGAAGAGCCGATCTCCACAGGGGTGTACAGGGTTATAAATTTATTAATACTACTGCCTTTTCGCGAATAAAGAGCGGAGGCCTTTTATTTACATTCAGTTGTTCACAAGCTATTAGTCGTGAGCAATTTACTTCAATGGTCATGTCATCTGCACTTGAAGCAAGGAGAAATGCCAGAATTATTCATCATTTGGGGCATTCTGCTGATCATCCGGTGAGTATATTTCACCCTGAGGGAGAGTATTTAAAAGGTTTGGTAATGCAGGTGGATTAGCAATTGCTGTTTAAAGCAATCCATCTTTAAATCCACTCTTAAGTTTATCTATATAACGGCGGTCTTTTTTAGTTGGACGGCCCAACCCACGATCACGTCGTTCAGCATTAAACTCTTTCATCAATTGAATGCGTTCGTATTCCTCAACAGGGGTGAGGTCTTCAAGATATTCAGCTACTAATTTGGCTGGAATTCTATTATGCAGTAACTCTTTAACTTTTACTGTGCGGTTAAGCGGGCCAATTGACAGGTTAATAATATCACCAGGTTTAACTATACGTGAGGGCTTCAGTGAAGAGCCCTGCATTTTTACTTTGCCTGCTTTAATTGCTTCAATGGCTTGGTTTCGTGTTTTATATATTCTTACACACCACAGCCATTTGTCAATTCTAACCTCATCCATTGAAAACAGAGATCTTTAAAACATTTAGTGTGATAATATTTAATGCACCTGATTCAGTATAAGGTTTTTAGCCATATACGCTTGATTGCAAACAAGTATAGTTTACTGATTACTTCTGTCGGAAATAGATCAGGATTGAAACCCCTGAGAAATTAAACTGTTCCCGGAGTCTGTTTTCAATAAATCGTTTATAAGAATCTGTCACATATTGGGGCATGTTACAAAAAAATACAAAAGCAGGGTAAGCAAGCTTCAACTGGGTGATGTACTTTATTTTAACATATTTTCCTTTTACTGCAGGCGGTGGATTGTCATTAATGATAGGCATCATGATATCCATAAGTTTATGAGTGGGAATACTCTTATTTCGGTTCTCATAAACTTGCTTTGCGGTCTCCAGTGTTTTATGAATTCTCTGTTTATTAATAACAGAAGTAAAGATAATGGGAATATCAGTAAATGGGGCAATGCGATTTCTGATTAGTTCTTCATACTCCTTATGTGTATTAGTTCCTTTCTCAACAAGATCCCATTTATTTACGACAATGACAATACCCTTATGGTTTTTCTGGGCAAGGCCAAAGATATTAAGGTCCTGACTTTCTATTCCCTGAGTAGCATCAAGCATTAAAACGCAGATATCACAGTTCTCGATAGCTCTTACAGACCTCATAACTGAATAGAATTCAATGTTATCAGTCACTTTGCCTTTTTTACGCAAACCGGCAGTATCCACTAAAAAGAAATCAAAGCCAAAACTGTTGTAGCGAGTGTAGATGGAATCACGTGTAGTCCCCGGAATAGGGGTAACAATATTCCTGTCATCACCCAACAGGGCATTGATCATTGAAGATTTTCCAACATTTGGGCGGCCAACGAATGCTATCTTCGGAAGATCAGGAAGAACTTCAATGGTTTTATTTTCGAATTCTTTGGTAAGTTCATCAAGTAGATCTCCGGTACCACTGCCATTGATTGCCGAGATCTCAAATATTTTATCAAAACCAAGTGCATAAAACTCACCTGTTTCGGCTGACCGGTAAGCATTGTCGACCTTATTGGCAACCAGAAAAACCTTACAAGGTGAACGCCTGATCATATCAGCAACTTCTTCATCAAGTGGTGAAAGGCCCTCCTTTGCATCCACCATGAAGATAATTACATCAGCTTCTTCAATTGCCAATTCTGCCTGTCGACGGATAGCTTCTTCAAAGACATCATCGCTTCCAACAACAACACCACCGGTATCTATAACTGAAAATTCATAGCCATTCCAGTCTGACAAACCATAATGACGATCACGTGTAACGCCTGATGTTGGGTCAACAATAGCGGTGCGTGCTCCCGTAAGACGATTAAAAAGAGTAGACTTTCCAACATTTGGGCGGCCTACAATAGCTACAATATTTGACATAATTACGTTCCTCCGATAAGCATAAGAACAACAAAAGCCTTGATCAACAAGGCTTCCGTTCTCTATTAGTAGCGGGGGCAGGATTCGAACCTACGACCTTTGGGTTATGAGCCCAACGAGCTACCTCTGCTCCACCCCGCAGTATGTTTTTCTTTCTGTTTGTTAATTTGAGACTGCAAAGATAATATTTTGTTCCTTTGCTGTGCAAATTATTTAATATTTTTTTAAACAATGGAACATAAGTCGGGATTTGTAAATATTATAGGCCTGCCAAATGCAGGTAAGTCTACTTTGATGAATGCTTTGGTAGGTGAAAAACTTTCTATCATAACTTCCAAAGCCCAAACTACCCGGCATAGAATTATGGGTATAGTGAATGGTGAAGACTTTCAAATAGTTTATTCTGATACCCCGGGTATAGTAAAACCTCATTATAAACTTCATGAGTCAATGATGAAATTTGTTCATTCAGCCCTGGAAGATGCTGATATCTTCCTACTGGTAACGGAGAAATCTGATGACCAGTTGCAGGATGAATACATTGAAAAGCTTAATGGATCAGGCAAGCCGGTGATTATTGTGGTTAATAAAGTTGACCTTCAATCGCAGGAAGAAGCACTTGCTCAAGTAAAGATGTGGGAATTAAAAGTGCCCGGTGCGGTCGTTATCCCGGTTTCTGCTCTGCATAAATTCAATATTGACAAGGTGTTTGACACCCTTATTGAGAAGTTGCCCCTTTCGCCTCCCTATTATCCAAAAGATGAACTTACTGATCGCTCAATGCGATTCTTTGTATCTGAAATAATACGAGAGAAAATCCTATTATTCTTTCAGCAGGAGATTCCTTATTCTGTAGAAGTAACGGTTGATGAATACAAGGAAAAAGAAAATATAACCCACATTACCTCTACTATATTTGTAAGTAGGGAATCACAGAAAGCTATCATACTTGGACATCAGGGTAGATCCATCAAAGGACTGGGAATGTCAGCCCGTAAGGATATTGAAGAGTTTATACAAGGAAAGGTTTATCTGGAATTGCGTGTTAAGGTAAGTAAAGATTGGCGCGATGATTCCCAACAGCTAAAGAGGTTCGGATACGATATGTAAAGTGTTTTCATGACCAATTAATAAATCAGGCTGCCTGTTGTAAGGCAGCCTGATTTATTAAGGATGGGGTTTGGATTCCTTTTAGGTTACTAAATATCCACTAAGTAGCCACCATATACCCACCTTGTAATTTTAATATGGTGGCTAGTTGGGAGATAATAGGTCACTGGTTGGAAAGTAGATAGAGACTATAAACCAATCATTAACTTGGTTAATCTTATTCCGGCACTTTACCTATTTTCTATTTTGCATTAATCTGGACTTTCTCCTTCTTATACCGGTGTCCGGGTAATTAGCTATACTGATCGTATTGGCAAGCCAAGTAAGGCGAGGGATTGTGTGGCATTGATAACTTTGAAGAATTTATTTGACTTTTATACCCTGTGGTTTCAAATCATTGCCATAAAGTTAATAAATAAGCCTCCCTGCCCTTTATGTCTGAAAGTATACTCTACTCTGACAACCTTATCATAGAATGTTACAAAATCTATTCCTACACCATAGCCGGTAAGTAGTTTACCCTGGAGTGAATTGGTTTGGGGGTTAAGTGCCGGAAAAGATTTACCCATGTCATAATGAATTCCTGCATAAGCACTTAATGGGACAGGATTAAATTTTTCGGATCTTATAAGTGGAAGCCTG